>CAIWUD010000336.1 GCA_903915775.1 uncultured Chloroflexota bacterium
CCCCCCCCCCCCCCCACCTCCCACGAAGCCCTAGCGATGCTCTTCGACGTACCGGAACATGTCCGTCTCACTGATAATGCCGATGGGCTGACCATCGCGTACTACCACGACCCGGCGGATGTTCTTTGCCAGCATGGTATCGGCACACGCTTTGAGGGAAGCGCCAGGGTCGATCGTGATCAAGGGACGGGTCGCCACATCATCAACCGTCGTCCCGCTGAACGGTAGCTCCTCACGGACAATCTTCTTCATGACGTCGCGCATGGTGAGGATGCCCCACTCACCGGCACTGTTTGGCTCAACGACCACACTGGTAATACCGCGCGAGCGCATCAGATGGGTCGTATCACTCAGGGGGGCGCTACCGGGCACCTTGACCACATTCCGCGTCATGAGGGCGCCCACCGAGCGGCGCGGGTAGGACTCGGCCTCGACCGGCTGCAGGAGGTCGGGGCCCACCGCGTGGCCGCTGCTCCGCTGCTCGTCGCCAAGCACCCGATCCATGTTGGCGATCATCGCACTGGCGAACTCTGAGGTCTTCACCTCCTGGGCACCCTGCATGAGGCGGGCAAAGTCGTAGGTGACGATCTTCTGGGCAATAGTTCGCTCGAGGGCGCTGATGATCAGATCTGCTGCCTCGGTCCAGCCCATGTAGCGCAACATCATGTCACCAGAGAGAATGACTGAACCGGGGTTGACCTTATCAAGGTCGGCATACTTGGGTGCCGTGCCGTGTGTCGCTTCGAAGATCGCGTGGCCCGTCACATAGTTGATATTACCGCCCGGAGCGATGCCGATACCACCTACCTGGGCTGCTAGTGCATCGGAAATATAGTCACCGTTGAGGTTTAGGGTGGCAATGACATCAAACTCGTCGGGGCGCGTCAACACCTGCTGGAGCGCGATATCGGCAATGGCATCCTTGATCAGGATCTTGCCGGCTTGTAGGGCTGCTCGCTGCTCGGCGTTCGCTGCAGCCTCGCCCTGTGCTCGCTTGGTGCGCTCCCACTGTGACCAGGTATAGACATAATCACCAAAGACTCGCTCCGCATACTCATAGCCCCAATCGCGGAAGGCCCCCTCGGTGAACTTCTGAATGTTCCCCTTGTGCACGATGGTGACACTCTTGCGCTGGAAGGTGATCGCGTACTGGATGGCAGCACCAACCAGGCGTTCGGTTCCCATGCGGCTGACCGGTTTGATGCCAATCCCGAGATCGACCTTGTGCTCGGCTGGGGCGCCGATCATGCTCAGAAACTCGTCGGTCTGCCTCGCACTCCCGAAGCGAATCTTGCGAAAATCCTTAGGATAGCTCTGCTCGAGGAACTCGAGGACGTGGGCCACCTCTGGTGTGCCAGCGCGATACTCGATCCCGGCGTAGATATCTTCCGTATTCTCACGGAAGATGACCATATCGACCTTTTCAGGGGCCTTCACTGGTGAAGGGACACCGGCAAAGTGGCGCACCGGGCGCAGACAGACGTAGAGGTCGAGCAGTTGGCGTAGGGCAACGTTGAGGGAGCGAATACCTCCACCAACCGGAGTAGTCAAGGGACCCTTGATCCCAACCAGGTAGTGCCTGAAGGCTTCAACGCTCTCATCGGGTAGCCAGTTTCCCGTTTCACGGAATGCCTTCTCACCAGCAAGGACCTCGTGCCAGACGATCTTGCGCTTGCCACCGTAGGCCTTGGCAACGGCGGCATCGAAGACACGCACACTGGCGCGCCAAATATCAGGTCCCGTACCGTCACCTTCGACGAACGGAATTATTGGGTGATCGGGGACTACCAGCTTGCCAGCCTGAATCGCGATCGTCTCTCCTACAGTGGTGCTATGGGTAGCCATCCTGTACCTTTCTCCAACATAGTGTCGAGTTGGCGACTATTATAGCGCAGATCGCAGCCTCCGGGGAGGTGTGGAGGGCTCCGCCCTCTACAAAAAATCGAACCCAGCCTTGGTAGTGCCAGACGGCCCAGTTAGCGCAGCCGAAAGAGCACCATGCGTCATAAGCACAGCTTATTCATATGGTTTGCAAAGCCCTTTGCCACGCTTTGTGCCCGTTGACACAAGTTTAATCGTGGGTATAATTCCAGGTGCAAGGCATGGTTCCCATCAACACAACTCTCTGATGGGAGTGTGGAGGGCGAATCCCTCCGCAAGCTACCGCGGCAACCTTGCCGTCACGACGTGAGCCCACCACGTGCCTGTGTGATTCTGGAGCGTACCTATGCTCGGTTCGTATCTCCCCATTCTGGTGCTCTTCCTCATCTCGGTCTTTATCGCGGTCTTCGTCATCACCCTCTCGGCGCTCCTTGGGCCACGGCGTGCCACGGCGCGTAAATTGGCACCCTACGAGTCGGGTATGGAGCCGATTGGGGCGGCCATCCGACGCATTCCGGTCAAGTTCTACGTGGTGGCGATGCTCTTTATCGTCTTCGATATTGAGGTCGTCTTCTTCTACCCGTACGCGCTAGTCTTTCGCGAGCTCGGCGCACCGGGCTTGATCGCGATGGGCGTCTTCTTCCTCGTTCTGGTGGTCGGCTTTGTCTACGAGTGGAAGAAAGGGGCGTTGAAGTGGGAATAGAAGAGAAGGCCGGCAACCTTGGTGTGGTCACTACGTCGCTGGAGTATGTCGTCAACTGGGGGCGTACGAACGCCATGTGGCCCCTGCTCTTTGGCCTGGCCTGCTGTGCCATTGAGATGATGGGTGCCCAGAGCGCCAACTACGATCTCTCACGCTTCGGCATGGAGATCAACCGCGCCTCGCCGCGCCAGGCCGATCTGATGATTGTAGCCGGACGGGTGAGCCGTAAGATGGCTCCCGTGGTCCGACGGCTCTACGATCAGATGAGCGACCCCAAGTGGGTTGTGGCGATGGGTGACTGCGCGGCGTGTGGTGGCGTCTTCAACAACTACGCCATTGTCCAGGGGGTCGATGAGGTGGTACCGGTAGACGTCTACGTCGCTGGATGCCCACCGCGCCCTGAGGCCCTCATCGATGGGATCATGATGCTGCACGAGAAGGTGATGCGCGAGAAGATCAGCGGGGTGAAGGAGCGCCCGATCACCATCAGCCAGCCCCTGCTCCAGGTTGAGGTTGCGAAGAAGCATGGATAATCCGACCTTGCTCTCCAGGATCCGCGCACGCTTTCCTCAGGCGGTGCGCAGCAGCACGGAGTTTCGTGGTGCGCTGAGTATCGATCTGCACGCCGATGCTTACGCCGATCTAGTTACCTGGCTGCGCGACGAGCCAACACTGCGCTATGACTTCCTTGAGAATATCTGCGGTGTCGACTACCTCGGTCGTACGCCACGCTTTGAGGTGGTGGCCCATCTGGTGAGTATGCAGCATCTGCACCGGGTCTGTCTGAAGGTTGGGCTCCCGGAGCATAATCCCACCATTGCCTCGTTGACTCCGCTCTTTGCTACGGCCAACTACCAGGAGCGTGAGACCTACGATCTGCTGGGGATCATCTTTACTGGCCACCCCTCACTGACACGCATTCTCATGCCTGATGACTGGATCGGTCATCCTCAACGCAAAGATCACCCCCTCGGTGATGAAGAGGTGGCCTTTACCTTCAATCAGGAGCAGATCTATGCCCGTAAGCCGTTTGCTCGGGAGTAGACAGCGCTGCGGAATTGGTCAGGTCGATGAGCGATTCAGGCTCCACGTGCGAAGGCCAGGGCCCTAGCCCTGCCGAAAGGCAAGTTACCTATGATGCTCCAGGTTCCTACCCCCCAAGAGATTACGGCACCGGCTCTGGCTGGTCAGAGCGAGACCATGGTGCTCAATATTGGGCCCCACCACCCCAGTACGCATGGTGTGCTGCGCTTGGTGGTAGAGCTTGATGGTGAGATCGTCGTTAATCTCGCTCCTGATGTGGGCTTCTTGCACACCGGTATCGAGAAGACGATGGAGAGTAAGACCTACCAGAAGGCGGTGGTGCTCACCGACCGGATGGACTACTTGGCGCCACTCTCCAACAACTTCTGCTACGCGCTAACCGTCGAGCAGTTGATGGGGGTTGAGATCCCCCAGCGTGCGCAGGTGATCCGCGTGCTGCTGGTCGAACTGCAGCGCATCTCGTCGCACCTGGTCTGGCTCGGTACCCACGCCCTCGATCTCGCGGCGATGAGTGTTTTCCTCTACGCGATGCGCGAGCGTGAGCAGATCCTCGATATCTTTGAACTGGTCTCGGGCGCCCGCATGATGACCAGCTACATTCGCGTCGGTGGTCTGGCCTACGAGCTCCCAGCGGAGTTCATGCCGACCGTCGACACCTTCCTGCAGCGTATGCCCTCCCACATCGATGAGTATGAGTCGCTCCTGACCGGTAATCCCCTCTGGCTCGAGCGAACGGTGGGGGTTGGGGTGGTGGATGCTGATGCAGCGATGGCCTTTGGTCTGACCGGGGCTAACCTGCGTGCAACTGGCATTCCCTACGATGTGCGCAAGGCGCTGCCCTATTCGGGTTATGAGACCTACGACTTCGAGATTCCGATCGGGAAGCGTGGTGATAACTACGATCGCTACCGGGTGCGTATGGCTGAGATGCGCCAGAGCGTGCGTATTGCACGCCAAGCCTGGGAGCGCCTGCGCGAGATGCCTCCCGGTGACTACATGACCCGTGACCGGAAGGTGGCTCCTCCACCCAAGGAGGAGATTACCCATAGCATGGAGTCGCTCATTCACCACTTTAAACTCTGGACGGAGGGCTTCAAGCCGCCGCGGGGCGATACCTACCTGAGTATTGAGAGCCCCCGTGGCATCCTTGGCTGCTACATCGTGAGCGACGGCGGGCCAAAGCCCTGGCGTGTTCACTTCCGTAGCCCTTCGTTCATTAACCTGCAGGCCCTCTCCCATATGTCACGGGGGCGGATGGTCGCCGATCTCATTGCCCTGATTGCGAGTCTCGATCCGGTGCTGGGTGAGGTCGATCGGTAGGTGGGGGTGAGGGCGAAGTAGCTCATAGTTCTGTTCGACGTGGTACGCTTGCGGGGGAGGGTGCTTACCACCCACCCGTTTTTATGGGGGGAGTACAGGCTGAAGCATATCATCCTGTTCCCTGAAGCCTCATGTTGCTAGATACGCACCAGTCAGAGATCGAGGCGATCATCGCCCGCTATGCCCAGAAGCGCAGCGCGGTCCTGCCGTTGCTCTACCTGGCCCAGGATACCTATGGCTACCTGAACCCGGCGGCGGTGCGCGAGGTTGCGGCGATCCTCGATCTGCCCGCCACGGATGTTTTTGAGGTCGTTGGCTTCTATACCCTCTTCTACGATAAGCCGGTCGGTACCTGGATGCTGCAGGTCTGCGATGATCTGCCCTGCTGCTACCTGGGTGCTGAAGAGTTGCTAACGGCACTGAAACGTACCCTGGGCATTCGTGAAGATCAGACGACCGCTGATGGGATGTTTACGCTGCAGCGGGTGAAGTGCTTGGCCGCCTGTGATCGTGCACCGGTCGTACAGGCTAACCTCGACTACCTCTACGATGTGACGGCTGAGCGCGCCGATCTGCTGCTGGCAAACCTGCGTGCACGTGCAGCTGAAGCGAAGCAGCGAGGCCTCTCCGGACGTTCTGCGGAAGATTTTGTGGTTGAGACTGACCGTCTGAGCCACATGTCACGCGATGCTGCCTATCAGGAGCGCAGCTTCACGATTGAGCCCCCACCCCCACCAACGCCACCCGCAGAGCTCGACTCTGGTTACGATCTGCCGCAGTTTCGTAGAGCTTCACCGCTGTAGATGATGAGGGAGTAGGCTTATGGCCCTCAGTGAGTATATTGTGATGCGGGAGTTGAACCATCCCGATATCAACCAGTTCGCGGTTTATCGACGCCTGGGTGGCTGGGATGCCTATGCCACGGCCCTGCGCGAGCGTACGCCCGCTGCTGTTGTGCAACTGGTGCGTGAGGCTGGTCTGCGCGGACGTGGTGGTGCTGGCTTCCCCACTGGCGTGAAGTGGGGCTTCTTGCCCAAGGGGGTCTTCCCGCGCTACCTGCTCTGCAATTGTGATGAGTCGGAGCCAGGAACCTTCAATAATCATCAGATTATCGACCGTAATCCCCACCAGTTGATCGAGGGCGTGGCCCTCTCGGCCTATGCGATCGAGAGTAATACCGCCTACATCTACATGCGCGGTGAGTTCGCGGCGGCCGCACTAACCCTCGAGCGGGCGATTGCTGAGGCCTATCAGGCGGGCTTCCTGGGCCGTAATATCCTGGGTACCGGCTATGATCTCGATATCTACGTTCACCGTGGCGCAGGGGCCTATATCTGTGGTGAAGAGACGGCGCTCATGGAGTCGCTGGAGGGTAAAATTGGCCAGCCACGGCTGAAGCCTCCCTTCCCCGCGGTTGCTGGGCTCTATGGCAAGCCGACGATCATCAACAATGTCGAGACCTTGGCCAATGTCCCGCGTATCGTTGAGCGTGGGGTCGCCTGGTACCGTTCGTATGGTACCGAGAAGAGCCCTGGTACCAAGTGCTTCTCGCTCTCAGGCCACGTCAATCGCCCCGGTAACTACGAGTTGCCATTCGGGGTGCCTCTACGCGAACTGATCGAGAGCCCAGAGTATGGCGGCGGTATGCGCGGTGGGCGCAAGGTGAAGATTATCATCCCTGGCGGTGCCTCGGCACCCTGGTTGACCGCTAAACATCTCGATGTGCCGCTCGACTATGAGGGCGTCGCTGCTGCCGGCTCGATGCTAGGCTCGGGTGCGGTGATCGTCCTCGATGAGACGGTCAAGGCGCCCCACGTCGCCTATAAGATGGACGAGTTCTTCAAGCACGAGAGCTGTGGCAAGTGTACCCCCTGCCGTGAAGGTACGCACTGGCTGGTCAAGGTGCTCCACCGTATGGCCGATGAGGGTCACGGCGAGGCGGGCGATATTGAGACGCTCCACGGTATCTACCGCCAGATGGCTGGTAACTGCTTCTGCCTCCTCGGTGAGAGTGCTGTGATGCCGATTAAGAGCGCTTTGCAGCTCTTCCCTGAGGAGTTTGAGACGATTATTGAGACCAGCAGCCGGCAGCATGGTCGCGGGAAACATGTCATCCCTTTGCTGTAAAAATGGGTGGGTCTGGGAGGGTGTGACCATCCCAGAACAGACCTCTTTTTATCTTGGCAGTGCACGAAGAGGAATGCCCCCATGCCAGATGTGACGATAACTGTAGATGGTCGCACCTTCTCTGTCCCCGCAGGTACGAATGTGGTGGACGCCGCCCGTATGGGCGATGTGGCGATCCCCGTCTTCTGCTACCACCCACGGATGCAGCCGGTTGGGATGTGCCGCATGTGTCTGGTGCAGATTGGGACGCCCAAGCTCGACCCTGCCACCCGCCAGCCTGTGCGCGGTGACGATGGCCGACCCGTGATCGTGATGATGCCCAAGCTGCAGACTGGCTGTACCACGCCGGTGAGTGAAGGCATGGTGATCAATACGGTGAGCGATGAGGTGAAGTTTGCTCAGAAGGGCGTACTCGAGTTCCTGCTCACCTCCCATCCGCTCGACTGCCCGGTGTGTGATAAGGGTGGCGAGTGTCCGCTGCAGAACCTGACCATGCAGTGGGGCCCCGGGAAGAGCCGCTTTGACTACAATGATAAGGTTCACTTCGAGAAGCCAGTGCCTCTGGGCGACCTGATTCTCCTCGACCGTGAGCGCTGTATCCTCTGTTCGCGCTGCGTGCGCTTCCAGGATGAGTTGGCCGGTGATCCGGTGCTGGGCTTCGATAACCGTGGGCGTAACTGGATGATCATTTCGAAGAGCGATCCGCCCTTCGATAGTAAGTTCTCCGGCAATACCACCGATATCTGCCCCGTGGGTGCGCTCACAAGCGCCGATTTCCGCTTCAAGGCCCGGGTCTGGGAGGTGAACTCTAAGCCTGCGGTCTGTACCCTCTGTTCGGTTGGCTGCAACCTGAGCCTGGATATGCGCCACGAGCAGCTCATGCGGGTGATGCCCCGTGAGAATGGTGCGGTCAACGATATCTGGATCTGTGACAAGGGGCGCTTTGCGCACCGCTTTATTGAGCACGAGAGCCGCCTGACGACACCTCTGATCCGTAAGGGTGATCAGCTGGTCGAGGCGACCTGGGAGGAGGCGTTGGCCCTGGTTGCGGAGAAGCTGGCTGCGCTGCAGAGTAGCCGTAGTGGCAGTGCTATCGCCGGCCTCGCCTCGCCCCGCCTGAGTAATGAAGATCTCTACGCCTTCCAGCGCCTCTTCCGCGAACAGCTGTTGAGCAATAATCTCGATCATACGATCGGTAGCCCCGCCGACGGTGATTACGATGATCTGGGTGCTCTCCTCGGTGTCGGGAAGGGTACCAATCTCATGGGGTTGGGCGCGGGGACAACGGTGCTGCTCGTTGGTGCCGATCCCGAGGAGGAGGCTCCGCTCTACGTGCTTCGCCTACGCGCAATGGCCCAGCGTGGTGCACGGCTGATTGTGGCCAATCTTCGCCCAACCAAGCTGGAGCAGGCCGCCGGCCTCGGGCTGCGCTACCGTGTGGGTGGCGAGTTGGCCTTCGCCCGTGCGATCCTCCGCGAACTGCTTACCCGTATGAGCAGTGATCGCCTGACGGTGAAGCAGAACGGCCTTGATCAGCTGCGTAAGCAGCTCCTGGCCCTCAAGCCTGAGGAGCTGGCGGAGGCCGCTGGTGTCGATCAGGCCCAGGTGGCGGCGGTTGCAACGGCACTCCTTGATGCCGAACACGGCATCATCATGTACGGATCTGAGGCGCGGAGTGCTGGCCCGGCCCTAGTTGAGACCCTCGGTGCGATTGCAGTGCTTAGCGGTAAGGTGGGACGGGCCAACAGTGGGCTGATCCCCCTCCTACCTGGTGGGAACCAGCGTGGTGCCCTCGATATGGGCGTGCGCCCCGATGCGCGCCCAGGCTATGCCCTCCTGGCGCAGCGTGGGCTGAGTGCCCGTGAGCTCTGGGGGGCTGTGCGTACGGGTACCGTGCGTGCTGTCTGGATTGCCGGTCTCGATCCGGCTGCAACACTGCCCGCTGCCCGCGAAGCCCTGGCCAACGCGGAGTTCCTGGTTGTTCAGGATCTCTTCCTGACCGAGACGGCACGCCTGGCTGATGTGGTGCTGCCGGCAGCGAGTGTGGCCGAGCGCGACGGAACCTATACCAATGCCGAGCGGCGCGTGCAGCGTTCGCGGGCTGCACGGATGCCCCACGGCCAGAGCCGCCCCGACTGGCAGATTATCCAGGGGGTGGCCCAACTCCTGGGTGAACTGACCGTCGTTCCGGCGCGTGGCTCCACCGATACGGCGAAGGGTGTCCAGAGTGCGAAGAGTCGCCGTGAGAGTACGGTTGCTGTGAGCAGCGAACCCATCCGCTGGGACTACCTGACGGTGGGTGAGTTGGCTGCCGAGATTGCCGAGCGAGTACCAACCTACGCCGGGGTGACCTACGATGCCCTCGCAGCGACGGGTAAGCCTGGTGATTGGGGGCGTCAGGTCAACGAGGCGGTCTTCTACGATGGTACCAACTATGAGAATACCGAGGGGGTAGGCCTGGCCCTTCCCGCTCTGGTTGAGAGTGGCCGCGCAACGGTGAATCTGGCTCCTCGGCCTGCCCTGGCCTCTGGTGACGATCGCCCGCTGCTACTGCTCGTTCAGCCCCTCGCCTACGGTGGCGACCCCCTCCTGCGCGGTTCGCTGCTCGAGCGTCAGATCCCGCGGCCCTACGTGGCGATTAGCCAGACCGATGCCGAGAAGCTGAACATTCGCTCGGGTGACCGGATCCGCCTCGACTCGGCAGCTGGCGAACTCTTGTCAGTGGCTCGTGTAGTTGCGGATCTGCCTGCTGGCCTGGTGATGGCACCTGCCGATCTACCGGGTCAGGATCTCGCCGCGGTGCAGACTGGTACGCGCACCCGGGTGAGCTTGGTGAAAATTGTGACCTGAGTTGCTCTCCCGCTGGGAGACCTGACGTTGGTGCCCGTGGACTTCTCCTTAGCCCTGTCCAATTCGGCCCTAGCTGGAGCCGTGAGGTAACCATGAATTGGCTCGACATTCTTATCCTGGTCATCCAGTGTTTCGTCATCGCTCTGGCGGTGACCACAGCATTTGCCTACCTGACGCTGTTCGAACGGCGCCTGCTTGCCCGTTTCCAGAACCGGGTCGGGCCAAACCGAGCTGGGCCCGACGGCTTTCTTCAGCCCCTGGCTGATGCGGTCAAGCTCTTCTTTAAAGAAGATATTGTGCCCTCAGCAGCCGATCGGGCCGTCTATCTACTGGCTCCAGCCATGGCGGTTATTCCGGCGATCATCATCTGGGCCGTCGTTCCCTTCGGCTGTCTGAATATCAACTGGGATTGGCGCGCCTGCTTCAACGACCCTTATGCCACGACGCCGCTGCGCAACATCCTGCAGATTGCCGAAATCGATGTGGGTGTCCTCTACCTCCTGGCAGTAACGAGCATTGGGGTCTATGGCATCACCCTAGCCGGCTGGTCGAGTAATAACAAATACTCGATGCTCGGTGGGATCCGCTCGTCGGCCCAGTTGGTCAGCTACGAGTTGGCCCTGGGTTGCGCGGTACTGGCCGTGGTGATGACCTATGGCACGCTGAGCACCCACGAGATTGTGGTGCTGCAGACGAGCCTCTGGGGTATTGTGCCCCAATTCCTGGGCTTCGTCCTCTTCATGATCGCCTCCACCGCTGAGGTGGTGCGAGCACCCTTCGACCTGGTTGAAGCCGAGCAGGAGTTGGTGGGCGGCTATAACACCGAGTATGGCTCGATG
This sequence comes from uncultured Chloroflexota bacterium, assembly GCA_903915775.1. Classification (GTDB taxonomy): domain Bacteria; phylum Chloroflexota; class Chloroflexia; order Chloroflexales; family Chloroflexaceae; genus Viridilinea. The sequence continues at coordinate 10,765 of CAIWUD010000336.1, forward strand.
AAGTTTGCCCTCTTCTTCATGACCGAGTATATCAAGCTGATCGCCGTGAGTGCGATCGCGGTGACCTTCTTCTTCGGCGGTTGGCGCTTCCCTGGCCTGCAGACCCTGGGCACTGGCGTTGAAGCTCTGGCGGGGCCGATAGCCGCCAGCATCGCCGTTGGGCTCGCTTCGCTCGGCTCCTTCCTGCTCAAACTGGTCGCCTTCCTCTTCCTCTCGGTCTGGATTAGAGCTTCCTGGCCGCGGCTACGCTACGACCGTCTGATGGATCTGGGCTGGAAGTGGCTGCTGCCGCTCGGTCTGATCAACATTGTCTACACCGCGGTGGTCTATGTGCTGCTGCCGAACCAGCAGGTCGCTGCGTTCGTGCTCTTCGGGTTGTCGCTGATCACCCTCGCTATCGCTGGTAGCTTTAGCCGTGTACCGAAGCCGGTCGATAACGTCACCTACGTGAAGGATCTCCCTCGTTCGGCGGGGGATTGAGTAGCGCCGTGTAAGGAGAAGGGCTCATGCTCGGAGAGCTGATAAAGGGTCTGCGGACGACCCTAGGCTATATCTTCCGCAAACCAGTGACGGTGCAGTACCCAGAGGTCAAGCGACCGGTGCGTGAACGTTTTCGCGGTCGCCACGAGCTGAAGCGCTTCGCCGATGGCAAAGAGCGTTGTATCGGCTGCTCGCTCTGCGCTGCGGCGTGTCCTGCCGATGCAATTCTGGTGGTACCCGCTGAGAATGATCCGGATAACCCGCGCTCCCACGGTGAGCGCTACGCAGCGACCTACGAGATCAACATGCTACGTTGTATCTTCTGCGGCTACTGCGAGGATGCCTGCCCAACGAACGCTATTGTACTTGAACACCAGTACGAGCTCTCGTTCTACGACCGGCGCGCTTCGATCTACACTAAGGATATGCTGCTCGTTCCGGCGGATAAGGGCCACGGTGAACCACCGCCGATTCTCCAGCAGATCCAGCGTCGTCCTAGTCCGCCGGCGCAGATCGATCTCTAGGGCTTGGTGCAGTGTCGGCTGCGCCGACTTGTATGGTCTGGTGATACCAAGGCCAAGTTGGTTTTTCGCGATGGGCAAACTCCTCCCCCCAGCGGGGGGAGGTTGGGAGGGGGGAGCGGACTACGCTCGCCACACCTCCCACGGTTCCAGGAGTAGTGTAGGAGCTTTACCCATGGATCTCGCCCTCTTCCTGATCGCTGGGGCTGTTGCACTGATCGGTGCGGTAGCAATGCTAATGGCACGGAATGCCGTCCACAGCGCCCTCTTCTTACTCCTCAACTTTGCGGCCATTGCCGTGCTCTTTCTGCTGCTCCAGTCACCCTTTCTCTTCGCCATCCAGTTGACGGTCTACGCTGGGGCGATCATGGTGCTCTTCCTCTTCGTGGTGATGCTGTTGGGTGCTGAACAGGTTGAGGACACCCCCGACCGCATTGCCTGGCAACGTCCACTCGGTCTGCTCCTGGGCCTAGCACTGCTCGCCGTTGCCGTCATCGCGGGGCTGCGCACCGGTACGACGCCCCTCCCTGGTGGTGAGGCGGTAGCGACCTTTGGCAATCCCGCTTCCCTCGGCGCGCTCCTCTTCACCCGCTACATGCTGCCCTTCCAGATCACCGGAGTGATCCTGCTTATTGCCGTGATCGGTGTTGTTGTCTTGAATCAGCGTGGCCGCCAGAGTGCCGAGTCCGGCCAGGCGACCGGCGACTAACGGGCTGGGGGTGTCTCTGATGGTTCCTACTGCCTACTACATTCTGCTGAGCGCCGCGCTCTTTGCGATTGGCGTGCTGGGTGTGCTCGTGCGGCGCAACGCGATGGTTGTCTTTATGTCGGTCGAACTGATGCTCAACGCGGCAAACCTGGCCCTGGTCACCTTTGCCCGTGAGCGTCTGAGTGTTGACGGCCAGGTGCTGGTCTTCTTCGTGATCACGGTCGCTGCCGCTGAGGTGGCCGTAGGGCTGGCGCTCCTGGTCGCCATCTTCAGGACCAAGCGTACCGCTGATGTAGACGAGGTCAGCACACTGAGAGGATAAGGTTGTCCCATGCTCACCTGGCTCATCTGGCTCATCCCGCTGCTGCCGCTCGTCGGCTTTCTGCTCAACGTCTTCTTCATCCGTCAGGAGCGCGCTGCCGGTCTGGTGGCGAGCGCTATGGTAGTCGCTTCATTCCTGGTGACGCTGGTTGCCACGTTTATACTCGGCGCGTTGCCTGAGGAGGAGCGGTTGATCCAGTCGGTGGCCTGGGATTGGATCACTACAGGCAGCCTCTACGTGCCCTTCGCGATCATGCTCGATCCCCTCACCGCCGTGATGACCCTGCTCGTCACCGGGGTGGGCGCGTTGATCCACATCTACTCCATCGGCTACATGCATGGCGACCCACGGGTTGTGCGCTACTTCGCCTACCTGAACCTCTTCGTCACCATGATGCTCTTCCTGGTGATGGCGAACAACATGCTGCTGCTCTTCCTCGGCTGGGAGGGTGTGGGTCTCTGTTCCTTCCTCCTCATCGGCTTCTGGTTTGAGCGTAAGGTGGCTGCAGCGGCGGCGGTGAAGGCTTTTGTCGTCAATCGTATTGGTGACGCAGCCTTCATTCTGGCGATGCTGGCGATCTTCTCCAACTTCGGCACACTCAATTTCTACGATCTGGAGCATCAGGGGCAGGTTGTGCCAGGCTTTCTGGAGCGCATCCCCGAGATCGCTGGGCTGACCTTTGGCCCGGCATGGCAGCCGATCGCTATTGCAACCGGGATCTCGTTCCTGCTGTTGATTGGTGCGAGCGGTAAGTCGGCTCAGGTGCCGCTCTTCGTCTGGCTCCCCGATGCAATGGCCGGTCCGACGCCCGTCTCGGCACTCATCCACGCCGCGACCATGGTCACCGCTGGTGTCTACATGATGGCGCGCACCGAGCCACTCTTTGTTGCCTCGCCCACTACCCAGAGTTGGGTGGTCTGGATCGGAGCGTTGACGGCCTTCATTGCCGGTAGTGCCGCGATTGCCCAGTGGGATATCAAGCGCGTCCTCGCCTACTCGACCGTCTCGCAACTGGGCTTTATGGTTGCGGCCTGCGGTATGGGTGCCTATGTGGCGGCTATCTTCCACCTGTTGACCCATGGGGTCTTCAAGGCGCTCCTCTTCCTCGGCTCCGGTTCGGTCATCCATGGCACCCACGAGACGCAGGATATGCGTAAGATGGGAGGGCTACGCACCGCCATGCCCACCACCTTCTGGACCTACGTCGTGGGTGCGGCAGCTCTGGCCGGGGTCGTACCACTGGCTGGCTTCTGGTCGAAGGATGAGATCTTGGCTCATGCCGTGGCGTACGGCTACTGGCCACAGCTCATTATCCTCTTCCTGACCTCGCTGCTCACCGCCTTCTACATGGGTCGCCAGGTCGCCTTGATCTTCTACGGTCAGCAGCGTGACCACCACTACCACGCCCACGAGAGTAGCCGGGTCATGACCGTGCCCCTGGTGGTGTTGGCGGTTGGCGCTATGCTTGCTGGTTTCCTCAACCTGCCCACCCTCTTCTCGGGGATGCCTGCAGCCCACCTGCTCACCGATTGGCTCCACCCCGTTCTGCACGAGGAGGCTGGGAAGTTCAACCTGATGGTGGCGCTCCTGGCGACGGCAGGTGCCGTGGGGATGGGCTACCTGGGGTGGTGGGCCTATACGAGCAACGCTGCGAAGATCAAGGTGGGTGGCAAAGATCCTGCCTACCACTACACCGGTGATCTGTGGGATGGCATGGAGCAGGCTTGGTACGTTGATGTTCTCTACAACACGGTTGTCATCGCCCCCTTCCGGGGTCTCGGCAACTTCCTGGCCCGCGTCTTCGATCCACAGGGTATTGATGGACTGGTCGTTGGGGTTGGTCGCCTCTTTGGCTGGATTGCCGGTGGGCTGCGCCAACTCCAGAGTGGCTACGTACGCACCTATGCCCTGGTCTTTACGATGGGTGCAGTGTTGATCCTGGGCTTTATGCTGATCTTTGCGCGCTAGGCATGGTTCAATGTCGGCAGTACTAGCGTGACCGTCTGGTGCTGCTAAGGCTGAGTTGGGGTTTCTTGTGGAGGGCGTAGCCCTCCATACCTCCCGTAAGAGCGTCATGTTCGCGTGAACCGTGCCTTACGAAATTTGTCTTGAGGTTTTATGAGCTTTCCTATCCTCTCGACCGTCTTATGGCTACCAGCCCTGGGCGCACTGCTCCTCCTGCTGCTGCCGCGCGGCGCTGATGAGCTTGCACGGCGAGTCTCGCTCGGTGTTGCGGTGGTCACCTTTCTGATCTCGCTGGGTCTCCTGTCGGGCTACATGCCGACGATCACCAGTGGGGCCACCCTTGCGCCTGAGTTGCAGTTCGTCGAGCAGATCCCCTGGCTGCCCAGTTGGGGGGTGAGCTACTCCATTGCCCTTGATGGCATCAGCCTCTGGTTGGTGCTCTTGACCACCTTCCTCCATCCGGTCGTCGTGCTCTCCACCTGGGACTCGGTGCACAAAGAGGTGCGGAACTTCCAGATCCTGCTGCAGCTGCTTACCACCGCGATGATTGGGGTCTTTGTTGCTCAGGATCTGCTGCTCTTCTACATCTTCTGGGAGTTTACGCTCATCCCGATGACCTTTCTGATTGGTATCTGGGGTGGTGCGAACCGGATCTATGCGGCGCGCAAGTTCTTTCTCTACACCTTTGCCGGCTCAGTGCTGATGCTGTTGGCGATCATCGGCCTCTACGTGCTGCACCGCAACGCGGTAGTAGCGAGTGAGCCCGGCTTTGTCGGCAGCACCGAGATCGGGCGGATCGTGAGCGATCTGCGTGCGGGGCGCTTCACGCTCGACACGACAACCGAGCGTCTGCTCTTTGGCGCATTCTTCCTTGCCTTCGCGATCAAGGTGCCCCTCTGGCCGTTCCATACCTGGCTTCCTGATGCGCACGTTGAGGCCCCCACGGCTGGCTCCGTGGTGCTTGCTGGGGTACTGCTCAAGCTGGGTAGCTACGGGATGATCCGCTTCTGCCTCAACTTCTTCCCCGCAGCTTCACTCTGGGCGGCTCCCGCGATTGCTGCCTTGGCGGTTATCGGCATCGTCTATGGCGCGATCGTCGCCTTTGCCCAGACCGACATGAAGAAGTTGGTGGCCTACTCCTCGGTGAGCCACATGGGCTTTATTGTCCTTGGTATCTTCGCCCTGAATCGCGAAGGGGTTACTGGTGCCCTCCTGCAGATGATCAACCACGGCCTCTCGACCGGTGCCCTCTTCCTCGTTGTTGGGGTACTCTACGAGCGCCGCCATACCCGTGAGCTCGCAGAGTATGGTGGGCTGTGGAAGATCATGCCTGTCTACGCCGCACTAACCCTCCTTATTGCCCTCTCGTCGGCCGGTCTGCCCGGGCTGAATGGCTTCATCGGCGAGTTCACCATTATGCAGGGCGCCTTCCTCGCCCCCGATCTGGGTTGGCCCTTCCTCGGTTTTGCCGTTCTCGGCGTCGTACTGGCTGCCGTCTACCTGCTCAAGATGTACCGGGCCACTTTTATGGGCGAGCTCGCTGAGGTGAATCAGGGCTTGCCTGATCTGAGCCGACGCGAACTGACGACACTCGTGATCCTCTGTGTACCGATCATCCTGATTGGTCTCTACCCAGCCCTCCTCTTTGGCCCGATGCAGGTGAGTGTCGGTGAGGTGATTGATGGGCTGTCGCTGATCGTGGCGGGGAGATAGCATGCAACCGATTGAGATCCCACCCGTAAACCTGACCCTCCTGGCACCAGTGCTGACTGTTGCTGCCTGGGCGATGGTGCTGCTGCTCGTTGATGTCTTTGCCATCCCCGATGGGCGCAAGAAGGTCACTGGGTACCTGGCCATTGCCGGGTTGGCCGTAGCGGCAGTTGTGGCCCTTCCGCTCTGGAATGTAACTGGTACGACCTTCAGTGGGATGCTGCTGCTCGACCGCTACAGCCTGACCCTTACCTGGGTCTTTCTGCTCGTGGGGGCGCTGACGATTGCCATGGCGCTGGACTACCTACAGCGTCAGGGGATTGAGCAGGGCGAGTTCTACCCGTTGATCATGTTCGCGGTTGCTGGCATGATCCTGATGGCCCAGGCGAGCGATCTGATCGTCATCTTCCTGGCGGTTGAACTGCTCTCGATCACGCTCTACATTCTGACCGGCTTTGCCTACCCACGCCTCTCCTCCGAAGAAGCGGCGATGAAGTACCTCATCCTGGGCGCTTTTGCCGCGGGCTTCTTCATCTATGGGATCGCCCTGATCTACGGGGCGACGGGTACCACGAGCCTGGCCGGGATCAACGCCTACCTCGCAGCACAGCCCTTTGTGCCGCAGGCGCAGATTATGCTGTTGGCCGGCGTGGCCATGATTGTAATCGCCTTTGGCTTTAAGGTGGCCCTGGTGCCCTTCCACATGTGGACACCCGATGTCTACGAGGGTTCGCCAACTCCAGTGGCGGCCTTCATGAGTGTGGGCACGAAGGCAGCCGCTCTGGCGGCACTGCTGCGCATCCTCGATGGCGCCCTGCTGCCCGCCCAGGAGTTCTGGCTGCCAGTGATGGGCGTGCTCGCCGCGTTGACGATGATCATTGGTAACCTGGGTGCCCTGGCACAGAACAATGTGAAGCGCATGCTGGCCTACTCGAGTATTGGCCACGCTGGGTATGTGCTGCTTGGCATTATCGTGGGGAGTGAGCGTGGCGTGGAAGCTTTCCTCTTCTACATGATCGCCTACGCCCTGACCAACCTGGGAGCCTTTGCCGTGGTGATCACCCTCGAGCAGCGTGGTGAATCTGCCTGGCGCCTCGAAGACTTCTCTGGGCTCTTCCAGCGCCGCCCCCTTCTGGCTATCGCCATGGCGCTCTTCATGTTCTCACTGGCCGGTGTTCCCCCCACGGCTGGCTTCATGGCCAAGTTCTACGTCTTCACCGCAGCCTACGAGGGTGGCTTGGGCTGGTTGGCGCTCATCGGTGTGCTCACGAGCGCTGTCGCCGCCTACTTCTACCTGCGCATCGTCCTGCGTATGTTCATGCACGAGCCAACACGTGAGTTGCAGCCCGAGTTGAACCGTGGGCTCTCTCTGGATATTGCCGTTGCTGGTACGCTCATCCTACTGATCGGGCTCCTCCCCACCCCGATCGTCACCCTGGTTGAGCGCTCACTCGTTGCGATGGGCGGTGGCTGACGCCCGCCACTCCTTCAGTACGATAATCGAACGGGAGGGGTAGAGGGTTTTGCCCTCCGCACCTCCCGTTTCTGTGTCGTACCGGTTCATCCCTCTGCCGGAGCGAGGGCGTCTCGCCCTCGTGGTGTCCCCCGTACGGGCATCTGCCGGAGCGAGGGCGTCTCGCCCTCGTGGCATCTGCCGGAGCGAGGGCGTCTCGCCCTCGTGGTGTCTGCCGGAGCGAGGGCGTCTCGCCCTCGTGGTGCCCCCCGTACGGGCA
>CAIWUD010000337.1 GCA_903915775.1 uncultured Chloroflexota bacterium
CGCGAGCTCCTGGCGGATGCGAGCGATGATGCGCGTGGCGAGGAGCGAATGGCCACCGAGGGCGAAGAAGTTCGCCTGCGTACCCACCTGGGCAACGCCGAGCACCTGCTGCCAGATCGCGGCGAGCAGGGCTTCCGTCGCGCTACGTGGCGCATCGTCTACGGTCTGGATCGAAATGGTCGGCGCAGGAAGCGCTCTGCGGTCCAGCTTGCCGTTGGGCGTCAGCGGCAGCGCATCGAGGAGTACGAAGGCACTGGGCACCATGTAGTCGGGCAAACGGGCCTGGAGGTGGTTGCGGAGCTCAGCCACCAACTGTGTTCCCTCCTCCGTCACCTGACCCCCAAACCCTGAACCCTGAACCCTCGCATCCTCCGTCCCCTGACCCCTACCCCCTAAACCCTGAACCCCCTCCTGAGCCCTCTCGTCCCCCTGACCCCTATCCCCTGACCCTTGCACCCCGTCTGCCGTCCCCTGACCCCTAAACCCTGAACCCTGAACCCCTGCGCCCGGCACCACGTAGGCGACGAGGCGCTGCTCGCCTGGTACATCCTCCCGCGCAACGACGGCTACCTCCTGTACCAACGGGTGGCTGCTCAGCACGCTCTCGATCTCGCCGAGCTCGATGCGGAAGCCGCGCAGCTTCACCTGCTGGTCGCTACGTCCCAGGTACTCGAGGTTGCCGTCGGGCAGCCAACGAGCCAGATCCCCCGTCCGGTAGAGCCGCCCCACCCCGAAGGGGTTGGCGATGAACTTCTCGGCGGTCAGTTCTGGGCGGTTCAGGTAGCCCCGCGCTATGCCAACCCCACCCAGGAAGAGCTCGCCAGTCGCCCCAATGGGGGCGAGTTGCCCCATGGCGTCGAATAGGTAGGCCTGTCGTCCTGCTAATGGCCGTCCAATCGGCAGATTCACTGCTTCCGGAGCGATGGCGTAGCGGCTCAAATCACCCACGGTTGCGGTAATCGTCGTCTCGGTTGGTCCGTAGGTATTGAAGAGTTGCAGTGCCTGGCCCGCAACCGCCTGCCACTGCCGTAGGATCTCCGGGAGCACACGCTCACCGCCGAGCATGACGAGCCGTACCTGGCCATCGAGAAAGGTGGGGCGCTGCTCTCGCCAGAGGCTTATCAGTGGTGAGAAGTAGGCTGGGGGGAGGTCGATCACGGTGATGCCATGCCGGGCGACCTGGTAGGTGTAGTCGCTACTCGTCCAGAGCTGTGGGTCGGGGATGAGCAGGCGTGCACCGCTGAGCAGCGCGGTGAAGATCTGCTCTTGTGCCCAATCGAAGCTGATGGCGGCAAACTGGATCAGGCGATCGTCAGCGGTGATGGCATAGGCAGCAGTGACCGTCACGATATGAGCAACAAGCGCCTGCTGCTCGATCATGACCCCCTTGGGCCTCCCCGTCGAGCCCGAGGTGTAGATGAGGTAGGCGAGGTGATCGGGCTGTACGCTGCTCACCGGGTTGGTCGTCGGCTGTGCGGCCATCGTCGACCAATCGGCATCGAGGCAGATGATCTGCACATCAGTGAAGGGGTCTCCCCCCTCCCTCCAGCGGGGGGAGGCTGGGTGGGGGGTGGAGGAGCGCGGAGCAGGCTCACCCTCTCCCCAGCAGAGGGACAGTCTGGCCCGCAGGTGCGCCTGGGTGAGCAGCACGGGTACCGCGGCGTCCTGAAGCATGAAGGCGAGGCGCTCCTGGGGGTAGCTCGGGTCCAGCGGCACATACGCCCCACCCGCCTTGAGGATGCCCAGCAGCCCTACGACCATCTCCAGGGAGCGCTCCAC
>CAIWUD010000338.1 GCA_903915775.1 uncultured Chloroflexota bacterium
ACTACCCAGATCTTGCCGGCTGCCGCCACCAGACGGTTCAACGCCACGAGCTCACGGAGATCGGCGTACGCACCTGGTGTATAAACGAGGCCACCCGAGAGGCCAAACGCCCCGGCATCGAGTGCCTCACGGAGGAGGGCAACCATCAGATCGAGTTCGGGCTGCGTTGCGGGGCGCTGCTCCATGCCGATGACATTCAGCCGCAAGGTGCCATGACCAACCAGCGTCGCCACGTTAGCCGCCGTGGGCGTCAGCCGTCTGAGGTAGTGGTCGTAGCTATCCCAATCCCAGTCGAGGTCGTACGAGCCGGTGAGCCCGCGTAGGTGACGACGCCAGAGCGGGGCCATGCTGCTGGTGAGCGGGGCCACGGACATGCCATCCTGCCCCAGCAGTTCCAGGGTGATACCCTGAGCGAGCTTACACTGCACAAGTGGGTCGGCGATCAGTGCGATATCCGAGTGGCTATGGAGATCGATGAAGCCAGGGGCAACCACCAACCCCGTTGCATCAAGGAGCTCTGTCGCAGGAGCATCTTCTGGGACGATGGCACTCCCAACAGCGACAATCGTATCCCCCTCGACAAGGAGATCGGCAGCCCGCCCCGATGCACCGGTTCCATCAACCACGGTTCCGTTCCGAATCCAGAGACGCATGGGTGTCTACCTGTCTACCCTATCAAATTGATCAAGCGTGCATGCCTGTACGGGATCTGCCGAATATCGGGGTTGAGTGCACCTGGTGTCGCGACGTAGAGAATCTCGGCCGCAATTGGCGCAAACGCAGCATAGAAGTGCTGCATTGATTTGACCACAAGCAGCTGTTTTACTGTGGGATCAATACCAACCACTGTGAAAACATCGGGGCTGAAGGTCTGCGTACGCACACTAGTGACCACGATGTCGACCTCAGTACCGACCACGCGCAGCGCAACCGTATTACCCATGCGCGCCGTTGCGGGATGTGCCGCTCCACCGAAACGTTGCACAGCATCGGCTGCGACACCTATCACGGTTACCGCAAGATCGAGCGGGTCGCCTGACATTACACCCATCTTCCCGCCAATACGCAGCATGAGCGATGCACCAACCCCGGCGCTGAATGCGATCGATGCGGCCACAGGATCCCAGATGCACCCCACAGCTGCACTGAGTGTCCGTTGGTCGAGAATGGCGCGGAGTAAGAAGGTCGAGTCGTTTGGTGCCCCACCACCTGCATTATCAGCAACATCGGCCAACACCGAGGGGCCGCAATCCCTGGTTGCTACGTGCTGCAGTGCATCCTCTGCCGTCCAGTAGCGTGGCTGGAGCGTGGCATAGCACTCGATGAGTTCACGACCGAGCTGTGCCGCAAGAGCTGCCCCCGCCTCAGGATGATGGTCACTTACCACAAGAACGCGTGTGCCAGTATCCTTCACGTCACCCCATGGAAAGCCGTGAGCCAGGGAGACCGAGAGGATACCGTGGTGACCCTCTAGGGCACGCAGCTGCGCGACGAAGGAGCGCATCGGTTCCACCGAGGTGTGGTAGACACCGATGAGCCCACAGTCGAAGAGGGCCATGTGGGGGTGTACGTCCCCCTCGGCTGCGGCAGCCATGAGGCGAAACAGTTCATGAGCCCGCTCGGCAAAGTCGGTGTGGGGATACTCTTTAAAGGTAATCAGCGCAGTTGCGTTCGCCCGCATCTGCTCGGTCAGGTGGCAGTGCAAATCGAGCTCGGCACCAACAGGGAGCTCAGGGCCAACGATCGACCGAATAGCAGCAAGGAGATCACCTTCACAATCTTCATAACCCTCAGCGACCATTGCCCCGTGCATGCTCAGTAGGATCATATCAACAGGCAGCGCCGCACGGAGATCTGCCAAGATCTCGTCGCGAAACAGCTCATAGACCGATCGGAGTGTCAGCCCTGAAGGTTGGGCAAAGGTACAGAGGCTTTCAATAGTCTCCCAGCCACGTACGTCCGCCAATTGCCGCCAGATGATCAGGGGGACGGCAAAGATGAAGGGATCACGATGCTCACCCCTACGTACCAGGTAGGTCTCGGCAAAATCCTGAGCGCTGGTTGGGAAGGGTGAGAAGGTGTTCGTCTCAGTACCGAGACTCGCAATAAAGAGGCGCATGGTCAATCCCCCAGGATCGCTACAAGAGCATCAATGTATGGTGATGGCAGGGTCAACCTAGCGGCATCCCAAGAAGCTGGCCACCAGTATTCGAGCACTACGCGACCAAGCAGCCCATTAATCACTGCACCTTCATTCTCGGCATTGAACGAAGCATCACGCCCCTGGTCGGTCATGGCACAGTAGGCAATCGTTGTCTCCTCAGGGAGTCGGATTACGCCACTATCGACACGGGTACCAGTAAAAAAGCCTGTCTTGCAGCCAATCCGAATCTCTTGGGTGAGGCCAAGATCTTTTGCATAGGGGTTTACATTAAAGTAGCGAGGCAGTTGATCGAGGTACTGTTGGCGCTCCATTATATCGAGCATTGCCGCAGATGCGGCAGTGCTCACTAATGCACCTTGCGCAATACCAGCAACGAGGCGTACGAGGTCGGCTGGTGAAGCTTCGCCGAAGCGGCGGATATCCCCACCAATCGCAGCAAAGTCGACCCGATTATGTAGGACAATAGTATGCAGACCGTAGCGCTCCTGCATGGTTCGGTTGATGGCATCAAGTCCACCCACCCGATCAATCAGCATGTTGGTAGCTGTATTATCACTGAGTACTACCATGAGCATAGCGAGGTCATAGATCGTTGGCTGAAGACCAGAGCGAAACTCTTTGAGAATACCGGATCCACCGACTTGATCACCGCTCTGCAGCATCATGCGCTCGTGGAGATCGATCCGCCCAGCGTCAACCAGACGAAACAGTTCAACAAGGATTGCGAGCTTAATCGTGCTTGCCGTAGGAAAAGTTGCATCTGCGTTGATTTGTACCACTTCATTGGTACGCAGATTGTGTGCTGCGAATGCAAGGGTTCCAGAGTAAGAGGCTTGGATCTGCGCGAGTGCACGGTCGAGCTCAGCACGGGTTGCGATGCGCTTCATTGCGTGATCCTCCAGTTGTGCAAGGAACGTTCCAAGGTGTCCACGTCAGCTAGGATTCTGGTTATAGGACAGCGAAATGAGGGGTTATGGAGAGCACAGTTCTCCATAACCCCTGGAGGTGGCTATTGTCTACTATGGACCGAAGCCCTCGATATTATTCAGTTTCTTGAGTAACTCTGAGTCTTTGAGGTACCCGTTCTCCGGTGCCAAAGCTGGTAACAGCTTTGGTGTCGTTGAGCCAGGTGCATAGTACTGATCGACCGTTGCCTTTGTGAGTACCACCTGTGGCGTGGCAGTACGATCAGGCGGAACATCGCCCTTGAGCATCTCAAGAGCCATCGCAATGATGTATTGACCCCAGTAGGGGAAGAAGATATCACCCTGGGCTACCCAGTTAGGGTTTTCCCGCAGTTGCTTGATACCGTCAGCGCCACCCAGTCCTGATATCAGGGTGTCCTGCTCACGTCCGGCCTCCACGATCGCTCGCCAGGCGCCAGTTGCCGAATCATCGTTGGGGGTCTGAATCAAGATATGGCGACCGGCAGGGATCGTCCCAAGGATATTCTTCACCGCCGTGTAGCTTGGCTCGAGCGCTGATGCTCCATCAACTTGAATGAGATTCTTACCAATGTTAGTCTTATCGCGGGTGATCTCCTCGGCCTTTACCATCTCCATACCAGGCAATGTTTCCGCCACAGCCTGGTAGTAGTACATTACTGAGTGGTTGACCTCCTCGCCGGCGGTAGCATTCTGTACCAGGATTACCGTCGTATTTTCACCACTCCAACCCTTCTCCTTTGCAACGTTTGCAACTGCCTGACCAGTCTGGTATCCAATGTCCTTGTTGCTCAGATTGATCCAGGCGCAACCGGGGAAGCGTACGTTGACGGCAATGCAGGGAATGTTCGCGTCGTTGAAAGTTTTGCCGAGTGAAGCACCGACGCCTTCAACGGCATTATACATAATGATCAGGTCAGGCTTATCCTGAACCATCAACTGAGCATTGCGCAGAGCCGTTTCACCGTCGAAATTGTTATTGTAGAGCTTGAGCTCAACACTGGCTGTGTCAGCCGCTTTTACCAGACCTTCCTGAAGGCTCACAAAGAGTGGACCCGCGAGGGTGACATTCGCAAAGGTGAAGAAAGGCTTTTTCTGCGCAGATTGGCCAGAGTCTGCAGTAGGCGAAGTTGTTGCAGGAGCCGCACCACCGCAGGCTGCAACGAGTAGGGTGGCAACGAGTAGGACGACAGCGACAAGCGTACCCTTTCCCCGGCGTGAGATGGCGGCTTGGATTCGCATCTTGAGTACTCCTGGTAGTGCAATGCTAGGAGAAAGATCGTGGCGAAACAGGTGTATACGTGTGGCTGGGATGACTCCTTTCTCGTGTAGGGCACCTACTTATTAATCTTCAACGCCAAATAGTGCGCGCATCCTACCGAAACCAACGGCGAGGAGAAGCACAACGCCGGTGGCGATCTGCTGATAGAATGCAGGTACTGCCAGAAGCGCCAGACCATTCGCAAGCGTACCCAGCACCAAAACCCCGGTCAGTGTCCCGAAGATGCCTCCCTTGCCACCGCTAAGCGAGGCACCACCGAGAACCACTGCGGCAATCGAGGTAAGCGCCGAATTTGAGCCCAGTGTTGCTGAGCCTGCTAGGAGTTGGCTAGCCACAATGATACCGGCAAATGAGGAAAGAGTGGCACAAATCATGTAGACAGCCGTCGTAATGAGATCCGTGCGGAGACCTGCCAATCGGCTTGCCTCCCGGTTACCACCGATAGCGTAGACCGAACGTCCAAAGACAGTGTAGTTCAGCACGAGGTAGCTGATGAGGCTAATGACGAAGAGTGCCAGGATATGGTTGGGTAGACCGGCAATACTCGACTCGGCTAGAATACCCGCCTCAGGATACTCAAATCCACGTGTGAGACCACCGGTCACGGTGAGTGCCAAGCCACCAGTGATCGAGAGTGTGCCCAGGGTGGCGATAAGCGGATTAATACCGGCTCGGGTAACGAGCAGACCGTTGCATAGCCCGACCAACAGACCAACCAAGAGTGTTATCACCATTGCAAGCGGAGTAGCGATCTCGGTGTTGATGAGCGTTGCGAAGATCACGGCGCCAAGGGGTACCGTACCACTTACCGAGAGATCGAAACCACCTGAGATAATCACAATGGCCTGACCAATTGCCACAATGCCTATCACTGAGATATTCGATAAAATAATGACAACATTTGAGAAAGTGAGAAACTGCTCAGAGCGTAGCGCAAAGAAGACGCAGATGAGCAGGTAGAAACTCGTTAAGCCAAAGGCCTGAATGGCTAAACGGGTCAGGGCATCACGCGACATTCGACGAACACGCGATGCTCCCTCATGAGAAGTTGGCTCCATCGTTGATGGCTTGTTCATCGATGCTTGCTCCCGTTGCTCCACGCAGAGCCTGTCCCTGCGTCTTTCGTGCCCCAATTAACTCGTCAACAATCCGTCCGTCACGGAAGATCAGTAGACGGTCGCTTACTACTACTGCTTCCTCAATATCGGAGGTGATGAGCAGGATCGCTCTGTCCTGAGCGGCAATAGTACGCAGGAACTTATGAATCTCCAAGCGTGCACCGACATCAACCCCCCGGCTTGGCTCGTTGAGGAGCAAGAGTTGCGGCTCAGCGGCTAGACGACTTGCAAGAAGCACTTTCTGCTGGTTGCCCCCACTTAACTGCTGTACCGGCTGCATCTGACTAAGACAACGAACGTTAAAGCGTGCAATTAGGGCTTCTGCAAGCTCTCGCTCGTCGGTGAGATCAATCACACCGCTGCGTGCAAGCATGTGGAGCACAAGGAGGCTTAAGTTGTTTCGAATAGAGAGGCCGAGGATCAGCCCATCCTTTTTACGCTCGGCAGGTACATAGGCAATTCCCGCACGCCGTGCTTCGATCGGCCGTTTGAACATGCCGAAGATGCATCCACCAACTGCCAGTCGACCGCTGATATCGGCACGTCGCCCGACAAGGCCTTCAGCGATGAGGTCGGTTCCAGAGCCACGTATGCCAAACAGTCCGACAATCTCGCCCGGGCGTACTACTAGACTTACGTCACGAAGACTGGAAACCCCTTCAGTCGACCAACCCGTAAGCTCAAGTATTGGGGGACGAGTTACGATCTGCGGCGGGAGAGGGTCAAACTGTTCCTCAGCCTGGCCAAGCATATGGGTAATCAGGGCATTGTGATTCGTCTCTGAGGGTCGCTCTGAGGCAACCAATTCGCCATTACGGAATACATCGACACGATCGCTGAAGCGGAAGACCTCATCCATATGGTGTGAGATATAGACAATTCCTACCCCTTCCTGGAGCAGTCGGCGTAGCACGCCGATCAAAAGGCCACTCTCGGCCTCCGTAAGTGATGCTGTTGGCTCATCAAGCAAGATAATCTTTGCCCGTCGGGCCAGTGCTTTCACGATCTCGACGAGTTGAAGGTCTGCTAGTTTGAGTGAAGACATCGGACGGACTACATCGATGGTGAGACCGAAGCGTGCAACCTCCTCCTGGGCACGCCTCACAAGCATACCTGGTGTGAGCATCCCGGCACGCTGGGGCCACCGACCGAGGAGAATATTCTCAGCAACACTCAACTGCGGAACGTACGCAAGCTCCTGAGGGATAAATGCAATCCCATGGCGTAGAGCATCACGTGGGGAGTGAAAGCTGACGGGGGTCCGACCCAGACGCAACTCGCCACTATCTTGGCGGATGGCCCCAGCCAAAATTTTCACGAACGTTGATTTACCAGCACCATTCTCGCCAATGACCGCAACTGCCTCGCCCGGGTGTAGCCGGAAGGTGACATTCTGGAGAACTCGGTGCTGTCCGTAGCTCTTCCCAATTCCGACCGTCTCGATAAGCGGCGTAACGACATTCGCGGATGGGCTCATGAGCTAACTCCTCTGTGCAGAAGACGCACCGATGCGCGAGGCGCGGACTCCATCCGTTACACTTTCCCTAGGGCGGTATTCCTACGTCGTCTCTTATTACGCAACTTGGTTGCTCAGAATGGTACCATAGTCCTGCTGAGCTTGCAACCCTTTCCAGTGTGTAGGCAAACAGTGGTAATATCAAAAACTAGCTATACTCTTCTGCACTGATACAAAGGCGAACTATCGATGAGTGAGCACGAGAAGAGCGGGGTTCAATCAGTTCAACGCGCCCTCCAACTCTTAAGCATGTTTGCACCACACCGTTTGAGCCAACTGCAGCACCGCACATCCTGGTCTGTGAGTGAATTGGCCCGTGCTACTGGGTTGCACAAGAGCATTGTGGCACGTATGATGGCTACGATGGCAAGCGAAGGCTACCTCGTGCAAGATTCAGGTACACGGCAGTATAGCGTCGGACCACAAGCGTTTGCGGTAGGGCTTGGCTACAAGCCCTACACCGCACTCAGTAGTGTTGCACGTCCAAGCATGGAGGCATTGACTCAAGAGGTTGGGCATGCCTCCTACTTGGGGGTGCCCGCAGGAGCTCACTACCTCCTTCTGCTTGCCACCGAGAGTAGAGTATCCGTCAGGGTAAAAATTGAGATGGGTGAGCGCCGAAGATTTCATAGCGGAGCCATAGGGAAGATCTTACTCGCAAGCATGACGGATGAAGCAATCCGTGCCACTATTGGATCCGATCCACTACCACAACTTACGCCATACACAATCGCGAGCGGCGAGGAACTCTCGGTACAGATCGCGGAGGTACGAAAGACGGGTATCGCCTTTGCCTCTCAGGAAGCAATTCTCGGTGCCAGTTCGATTGCCGTGGCTATTAGCAACACGCTTGGTGAGGTGGTCGCTGGGCTCGGGCTGATCTACCCGAGCCATCTTGTCTCTGAGGCAGAGTTACAAGTGTTGATCACTCATACGCGGAGGGCTGGTGATGAGATTAGCCGTCGTATTGGGTGGGGAATTTAGGTGAAGTGAAAGTTTTCTTATCCTTATCATGACTCTCCCGCATATTATTGATATTGGTGGCGAATCCCCTGGGGCCATCACGTTGCTCCCTGGTACAGGCGAGCGAATGGAGAGAGCTCGGTCTGAGCCTTAGGCTCTCCGGCCAACCAGCGCAGGAGGCGCACGAAGTTCATTACCGCCGCTGCCATCAGATGCGCCAAGTGTGTTTTTGCCTGTCCGATGTAGCGCGAGCGACTGTTCAGCGATAATTAGATTTGCCGGTCGACGATCTTGAGAACTGCCGGTCGCGCCCTGCCCCTGACCTATCATGACCCCTCCAGAGGAGGGCGTCATGAAGAACGACTACGAGGTCTTACGGATGCGACACGAACGTAACAAAGGCAAAACCCAGGAGCAGGCGGCCGACCGAGCCGGCATGAGCGTCCGCACCGCGCGCAAATACGAGCGGCTGGCGAAACTGCCCAGCCAGCTCAAACAACCACGCACGCATCGGACGCGGCCCAATCCCTTTGACGCTGACTGGCCCTGGGTGGTCGCCCAGCTCGCGTGCGACCCCGCCCTCCAGGCCAAGACGCTCTTCGCCGAGCTGGTGCAGCAGTATCCCGGCCGCTACCAGCCCAACCAGCTGCGCACGCTCCAGCGCCATATCGCCACCTGGCGCGCCCAGCACGGACCTGCCAAGGAGTGTTTTTGATACTCTAAATGGGGCTCTCCCGCACTTCGATATTGGTGGCGAATCCCCTGAGGTCATCACGTCGCTCCCTCATACAGGCGCGCAAATGGGGAAAGCCGCGTCTGTGCCTTTGGCTCTCCGGCCAACCAGCGCAGGAGACGCACGATGTTCATCATCGCCGCCGCCATCAGATGCGCCAAGTGCGTTTTCGCTTGGCCGACGTAGCGCGAGCGACGTACGTCTGTCGTTCGCACGCTTTG
>CAIWUD010000339.1 GCA_903915775.1 uncultured Chloroflexota bacterium
CCCCCCCCCCCCCACCTCCCACGGGGGAGTCACTTAGCTTCTGCCTCATCGGTGGCAGCGAGGACACGATGGGCGCGGAGCGCTAACCAGAGGGCAAAATACTCTTCGGCGTTATCGAGATCCATACCGCTAATCTCTTTGATGCGCTCCAGGCGGTAGAGGAGCGTATTCCGATGGACATGCAGCGCCTCGGATGCGGCGCGCAGGTTGCCCAGTTGGTTGAAGTAGGCCTCGAGCGTCTTCATGAGATCGGCACGCTGGCGGAGATCGTAATCCACCAGCTTGGCCAGAGTCTCACGGTAGAAGGTCCAGAGCTCCGGGGTTTCGCGTAGGCGCACAAGGAGCCGGTAGACCCCAAGATCGGAGAAGGCGAGCACACGACCAGTACCAAAGAGTTGACGCCCGAGGATCAGGGCCTGTTCTGCCTCTTCGAGCGAACGACGCCACTCGGCTAGCGTGGTAGCCTGTGAGCCCATAGCGAGAATGAGCCCGGAATAGTCGGCGACCAGACGCTCGCGCAGGCCATCGATCGACTCGCGTACGCGCACGTTTGGCATGAACGGGACAAAGGCCAGAACACTGCTCTCGCGGCGCGACAGTGGTGAGCTCAGGGCACGCCGGTTCAACTCCTGCTGCACGCTCCCACTCAGCCGGGCCAGACTGGCGGGTGTCGCATCCTCTAGGTTGAAGAGGATGGCAACATGGGGCTGTGCCAGGTTGTAGCCCAGTTCGTTACCGCGCTGCAGTGCAGCAGCGAGATCGCCTGGCGGTCCACTGAGGATGTTGGCCACAAAGTCGCCCCGTAGACGCTCCTCAACCGCCTGAACCGCCTGCTCCTTCGCCAACTCGAGGGCCAAAGCTGCTGCTCCACGCTCGGCTGCTTCGCGGTCCCAAGCATCGAGGAGTGTGCCGGCCAGGGCCAGGTAGCCAGTTGGATACTCTTTGGGGCCAATCGGCTGCACCCAGATCTGCTGGTTAAGCAGGGTCATCTCACCGTAGGTGGTGGGGCGTAGAGCCTGCAGGGCGATACGTGCCGAGCCGCGGCCCCGTTGTGCGCGCAGTTCGCCATTTGCTGCGTAGCAGGCCACACTCTGCCCAGTACGCTCAGCCAGAGCCTCAAGGACCCCGGGTACCCCATGGCCGGCAATGGAGCGTTGGGTCAGCAGATCGTAGAGTTGGGCACCTCGACGCTCAAACTGGGCCTCATAGTCGCTGATGAGGCGGGTAATCTCACGCTCAACCTCACGCAGATCAGCATTGGCGGGTAGTTGGAGTAGTGGCAGGCGTACATCCTCCGCTGCGGTCACATCATCGGCAGCCACCGGCCCCAAGACGACGACGCCAGCAACAGGAACCGGAGCCTGACCAAGGCGACGCACGAGGACGTGCAGGGTGAGCCGTGGATCGAGGGCGAGTGCGGCCTCAACGGAGAGAATTGCCAACTCACCGCCGCGCAACTCGGCAAAGGCCGGTAGCGTGGCACGCAGCGTCGCCACCCAGGTTACCTGTCGACCCTGGGCTGAGCCACCCGCAGCGACCGTTGTCCCTGATGGAAGGGCAAGTCGCAGGACATCGCGTACAGTGACCGGGGGCATGCACTACACTTCAGACTACGTACCTGCCGACAGCACCAGGCAGGTTACATGCGCGTATTCACGAGGATGCGGAGCTCTGCTGCTCGTTGCGCCCGTCTGGTTGTTCATTATAGCATGAGGGGTGGTTTAGGAGGGGCTCGTGCCTATGGGCGCAGTTGTTCACAACGGCAGGGTAACCACGGGGGGTTACCCGTACGGGGGGCGCCACGAGGGCGAAGGCATCCTCGCTCCAGGAGAAGTGTGACCAGGTACCCATGTGCGTACGTACGCTAAGTTGAGTTAGGTTTTGTGTGGAGGGCGAGGCTCCTCCACACCTCCCGTCGGAGAGGCCTTGCGCTACGGATCGCTACACGCTACAATGGCTCATATGAGTGAACCAGAGCCAGACAAGATCCTTGAGCTTGCCCGGCAGCGGATCACTGACCGCAGGTCCGCTGAGTACCAGGAGTTGATCGCTGCTACGGCGCAGCATGAGCGCCCCTGGCAGTTCATCTTCCTGGGGCTGGTCGCTATCCTTCTTCTCGGCTTCATCTTCTGGCCGGGCTCCAGCCTCGACTGGAAGCTCTACGCAGCGGTCCACGGCCTGGTGGCCCAGAAACATCTAGTGAGCCTGGAGCAGATGGCCCTGCCCGTTTGTGCCCGCAACATCGGCATCTACGGCAGCTTCGCGCTCAGTCTGGGCTACCTGCTACTGCGCGGACGTGCGCGTGCGACGGGCCTACCCACACGTCCACTCCTCATCACCCTCGGCCTCTTCATCCTCCTCATGCTCGGCGATGGTATCAACTCGGTGCTGGAAGATAGTGGACGCAGCTACTTCTACCTACCACGCAACGACCTGCGCACCATCACCGGGGCACTCTTCGGCGTGGCCCTGACCCCAATCATCCTGCTGGTGTTCAACCAGAGCCTGCGCGCTGACGCCGATCCCACACAGCCGGTCCTAACCTGGGGCGACCTTGGATGGCTCCTCATGCTCAATGGCCTGCTCCTCCTCGCCGTCTATAGCAACAGCAGCCTGCTCTACTGGCCACTCGCCCTCTTCAGCGTGATCAGCCTGGTAGGCGAACTCTTCACCATCGTTACCATGGTCATTGCCGCCTCTATGGGCTACCGTCAGCGCACCACAGCCCTGCGCCAACTGGCCCGTCCGGCCTGCCTGGCGCTGATCGTCACCGTCGGTTTTGTCAGCTTGCTCGCCCTCATACGCTTTAGCGGTACCACCCTGTAGTAGAGCGTTTAGGCATCCCCACTCAGACGTTCCAGGGCTTTGATCAGGGCGTGATTCCCTTCGTGGCCCAGACCTGCCTGTTGCAACACCCGGTAGAGTTGGTAGATCTGGCTTGTTGCCAGAAGGGGTGCACCGACCTGATCGGCGGCCTGGAGTACCAGGCGCAGATCCTTCTGCTGGAGATCGATCGTGAAGCCGGGGCGCCAATCGCGCGCAATGCACTGCGGCCCACGGTTCGCCAACATCCAACTCCCCGCTGCACCACCACTCACCGCTGCGAGGGTCTTCTCGAGATCCACCCCACTCGCCTTGGCAAAGGTCAACGCTTCACTCACCGCCAGCATCGTACCAACTACGAGAATCTGGTTGACGAGCTTGACCGTCTGTCCATCGCCACTCCTACCAACATGGGTGATCGTTTTGCCCATGGCCTGAAGGTAGGGTAGCGCACGGGTAAACTGCTCGGGCTCACCCCCAACCATGATGCTCAACGTGCCTCTGGCAGCGCCCTCACTTCCACCACTCACCGGAGCATCAAGGAAGTGGAGGTCACGCGCCGCCAGTTCCGTCCCGATCGCCCGTGCCCCATGGGGGCTAATCGTGCTGAGATCGATGATGAGGCTACCCGCATGCGCACCGTGGATCACGCCATGATCACCCAACAACACCTCACGCACATCGGGGGTATCGCTCACACAAGAGCAGATCAGCGTACACTCGGCGGCAAGCTCCGCTGGGCTAGCGGCCAGACGCGCTCCGGCGGCCACCAAATCATCGGCACGGGCGGCAGTACGGTTCCAGACGGTCAGCGCAAACCCCGCCTTGAGCAGATTGACGGCCATGCCGCGACCCATAATGCCCAACCCGATAAACCCAACTCGTTCACTCATCAACATTGCTCCTCTGCGAACACTCCGCACACCCTCCATACCAACAGCCTCGTGAGGCAGCCCACCTGGAGGTTAGGAGCTATTGTAGCGCAATCTGGAAATGAGCAGACCCCGTACCTGTTCACTCTTCCCCTACGTACCCGAGCAGTGCACCGTTTCGGCGAACCGGCTGTTGGGGCAACCCCCCGTGGTTGCCCTGCCGTTGGCCTACCCCAACGATGAATAGGCACAGTCTGCTTGACGCAGTGCACCGTTTCGGCGAACCGGCTGTTGGGGCAACCCCCCGTGGTTGCCCTGC
>CAIWUD010000340.1 GCA_903915775.1 uncultured Chloroflexota bacterium
AGCGCCTCCACCACCTGCTCGAAGGGGACATCCTGATGGCGCTGCGCTTCCAGCACCGTCTGGCGCACCTGAGTGAGCAGCGCGCTGAAGCTGAGCGCGGTGCCCTCGGCGTCCGCCAACTGGCTGCGCAGAGCGAGCGTGTTGACGAAGAGGCCGATGAGCGGCTCTACCTCGACGCGGGTACGCCCAGCCACCGGCACACCCACCACCAGGTCGGTCTGACCACTCTGGCGCATCAGCAGCACCTTGAAGGCGGCCAGCAGGGTCATGAAGAGGGTCGTGCCCTGGCTGCGGCTGAGGTGGCGCAGGGCCTGCACGAGCTCCGGTGGGAGCGTGAAGGCGTGCGTCGCCCCACGGAAGCTCTGGACGGCGGGCCGCGGGCGGTCGGTCGGCAGGGTGAGGAGCTCTGGCGCACCGGTGAGGTGCTGCTGCCACCAGGCGAGTTGCGTTTCCAGGATCACCCCGCTGAGCCACTGGCGCTGCCAGGCAGCGACGTCAGCGTACTGGAGGGCGAGCTCGGGCAGGGGCGAGGGTCGCCCGTGGGTGAAGGCGGCGTAGAGCAGGGTCAGTTCGCGCTGGATGATATCCATGGACCAGGCGTCGGAAACGGTGTGGTGCATGCTGAGCAGCAGCACGTAGTCCGCACCCGGCTCCAGGCAGAGCAGGGTGGCACGGAAGAGGGGGCCCTGGGCAAGGTCGAAGGGAGCAACCACCTCGGCCTGCACACGCTGGCGTAGCTCCGCCTCCCGCAGGGCAGGCGCCATCCCGCTCACGTCGACGATGGGCAGGTGGAAGGCTCCTGATCCAACCTGCTGCACGGGACGGCCATCCTGGACGACAAAGGTCGTCCGTAGCACCTCGTGGCGACGCACCACCTCCTGCAGCGCCTGCTCCAGGGCATGCACGTTGAGGGCCCCGCGGAGGCGGAGAGCAGCGGGGATGGTGTAAGCCGTGTGGTCAGCATCCAACTGGTCGAGGAACCAGAGGCGCTCCTGGGCGTAGGAGAGGGGCAGGGGCTGACTGCGGTCAGCCGGGAGGATGGGTACCGCTTGCAGCGGTCCATGGGCCTGCCGGAGGGTATCGATCGCTCCTGCCAACCCGGCGATGGTGGGTTGCTCGAAGAGCGCACGTAGGGGCAGATCGACCGCGAGCTCCTGGCGGATGCGTGAGACGATGCGAGTGGCAAGGAGCGAATGACCGCCGAGGGCGAAGAAGTTCGCCTGGGTACCGACCTGTGGGATCTGGAGCACCTGCTGCCAGATCGCGGCGAGCAGGGCTTCCGTCGCGGTACGTGGCGCATCGTCCACAGCCACTGTCGTGACGACAGGCACCGGGAGTGCTTTGCGATCCACCTTGCCGTTAGGGGTGAGGGGAAGTGCATCGAGCACAACAAACGCACTCGGCACCATGTAGTCGGGCAGACGCGACTGGAGGTGGTTGTGCAACTCGGCTACCAGCTGCGCCTGCACTCCCTCTGCCATCTCCCGCCCCCTGCCCCCTGCCTCCTGCCCCCTCGCGCCCGCCGTCCCCTGACCCCTAGACCCTGACCCCTGAACCCCTGTGCTCTCCACCACGTAGGCGACAAGGCGCTGCTCGCCAGGCGCATCCTCACGAGCCACGACAACCGCCTCTTGCACCGCGGCGTGGCTGCTCAGCACGCTCTCGATCTCACCGAGCTCGATACGGAAGCCGCGCAGCTTCACCTGCTGGTCGATACGCCCCAGGTACTCCAAGTTGCCGTCGGGCAGCCAACGAGCCAGATCCCCCGTGCGATAGAGCCGTCCCGCTCCGAAGGGGTTCGCAATGAACTTCTCGTCCGTGAGCTCCGGTTGGTTCAGGTAGCCCCGTCCAACCCCTACACCTCCTACGTACAACTCGCCCCCCACACCTATCGGTACCGGTTGCTGCCACTGGTCTAGCACATAGAGTTGGCCATTAGCGATGGGTTTACCGAGAGGGATCACCCTATCGCGACCCGCAACGTCGTGCGCTGCAACGACATCTGCGCATTCGGTCGGTCCGTAGCTATTCACCACCGTGGTACGACAGGATGGCGCAGCACGCCATGCCACTAAGCGCTCGTGACTAATTGCTTCGCCACCTAACACCACGTAGCGGAGTGTGGCCAGACTCTGGTATTGCGCTTCAAGGGTGGTGGCAAGACCAGGGTCGAGGAAGGGGTAGAAGGCACTCGGGGCACAGTTGATCCAGCTAATCTGGGCACGTGCGATGAGGGCGAGCATGTGCGCATAGTCATAGAGCGGTGCAGCACTGAGATGAACCTGACCACCCACCAGGAGTGGAGCAAAGAAGTTCTTCTGTGTCAAGTCAAAGCTGAACGAACTGACGATCAACGTACGGTCGTCAGATGTCAAGCCAAGATGGGTGACATACCAATGTACAAGATTGGTCATACCACGATGATAGACCCCAGCCCCCTTGGGCCTCCCCGTCGACCCTGAGGTGTAGATGACGTAGGCGAGGGTATCGGGCTGTGCACCGCTCACCGGGTTGTCCGTCGGCTGTCGTGCAATCGTCGGCCAATCGGCATCCAGGCAGATGACCCGCGCGTCAGTCGTGGGCAGTGCAGCTCGCAGCTGCGCCTGAGTCAGCAGTACGGGTGCTGCGGCATCGCTGAGCATGAAGGCGAGACGCTCCTGGGGGTAGCTCGGGTCGAGGGGCACGTAGGCCCCGCCCGCCTTGAGGATGCCCAGCAGCCCCACCACCATTTCCAACGAACGCTCGACACAGAGGCCCACCAGCACCTCGGGACCCACACCCAGCGACTGTAGTTGGTGGGCCACCTGGTTCGCCCGGCTGTTCAGCTCCGCGTAGCTCAGCTGCTGCCCCTCGAAGATGACTGCGATCGCCTCCGGCGTCCGCGCCACCTGCGCTTCGAACAACTCGTGGACACACCCTTGCGGGTAGTCCACCGCAGTGTCGTTCCAAGAGACGAGCATTCGCTCCCGCTCGTCTCCTGGCAGGATGGGTACCTGGGTGATTGGCCGCTGCAGCATACCATCTTGGGTGAGCGCCTCCAGCAGGTGGTAGAGCCGTGCGGCCATCCGTTCCAGGGTCGCTGGGGTAAAGAGATCTGCACTCCCCTTTAGCTCCCCACGCAGGCCCTCTTCGGTCTCCATCAACTCTAAGGCCATATCCTCCTGTCCTGCAAAGAGCGGGATGGGGATCAGGCGTACCTGGAGGTTTGCTACGGTGGAGCCTCCACTCGCTTGGAACTGCTCCTGGCTGCGGTGGGAACGCTGCAGCACGAAACTGCTCTGCGCAATCGGCGTCCGGCTGAGATCACGGAATGGGTTCAACCGCTCCACCAACCGGGCAAATGGGTAGTCCTGGTGATCCATCACGGCAAGCGTGCGCGCCTTCACTGCGACAAGGAGCTCAGCGAACGTTCGATCTGGACGGAGTACCATTCGCAACACAACTGGTGAGGTCAGGTAGCCCACCACCTCATCAAAGCTGCGCCGCGAACGCCCAGCGGTGGGGAGGCTAACCAGAATCTCCTCCTGACCGCTATGACGGGCGAGGAGCAGTTGGTAGGCCGTAAGCAAGAGGGTGTAGAGGGTACACTGCTGTTGCTTGGCGAGCTCTTTCAAGCACGTGGCGAGGTCTACCGAGATCTGCACCGGGTGGCTGATCCCACGGAGTGAACGCACGGCTGGTCGTGGGTGATCGGTGGGGAGTTGCAGGACGGGAAGTTCCCCCTGTAACTGCTCCTGCCAGAAGGCCCAGAGGCGTGCTTCGTCGCGCTGGATCATGTCGCGCTGCCACGCCACATAGTCAGCGTAGGTCTGCGTAATGATGGGCAGGTTCACCGGTTGCCCCGCCTGCAGGTCGCGGTAGAAGGTCAGCAGTTCATCGACGAGTTGGTAGATCGACCAGCCATCTACCACGATGTGGTGCACGGAGAGGAGAACGGTGTACAGTTCGGGGCTGTGCTGCAGGATCGTGGTGCGGAAGAGGGGTCCCTGAGCAAGATCAAAGGGACGTTCGTGCAGCATCAAGAGTTGCTGGTCACGCTCTGCTTCACTCCAACCGTCCGCTGGGATCTCCTCGATCGTGATCGGTTGGTAGCCCAGGATCTGCTGAACGACCTGCTCATCCTGCCAGACAAAGCGCGTGCGCAGGGACTCGTGGCGGTTGACGAGCAGTTGGATCACGGTGCGTAGGAGGGTGCGGTTGAGTTGACCATGTACCGCGAGAGCAACTGAGACGGTGTAGGCGCTGTTGTCTGGCTCCTGCTGCTGAACCGTCCAGAGCCCCTGCTGCCCGTAGGAAAGGGGGATGGTCCGTGAGCCACACAACATCTCCAGCAACGGCGCTTTCTGCTGCTTCAAAAGCTCAACGAGCTCGGGGGTCATCCACTTTTTGGAACCAGAGTATCGCAATACTCCTTGTTCTGCCCAAAGGTAGATTCCACGGAGGGTCAGGTATTGGAGGAGGTGGTTCATATCCATCATAGTGCTCCCTCGATACGCATATCATCACCGTCATTACCATCAGGATCGTTCCCATCAGGGTGACTACCCGACAGGAACAGGGCGTCCATATCGATCCTTAGTGTGTCAGGAGGTCGTAGCTGTTGTCCTACCTGATCGTCCTGCTGCGCAAGGAGCTCCATCATCAACAGTGTCATCCTGTTCAGACTTCCCCCCTCGAGAACGTATGAGAGTGGGATATCGACGGCAAAGAGCTCCTCGATCTGTTTGCGCCATTCAACCGCCATCAGCGAGTCGAGCCCAATGGAGAGCAACTCTTGCGCCGGTGACACCTGCTCCGCACTGAAGCCCCCAACCCGCATCAGGGTGCGTTGCAGTAGTTCAAGCAACAACGCCTGCTGCTCGTCTGGTGAACATCTCGCGTACGCCTGACGGTCGAAGCGGAGGGCCTCCCGCGTTGATGGTGCAGTCTGTGCTGTCCGTTGCGGGAGGACCCCAACCTGACCGGGGAGCTCCTCCGTGCGTTGGAGCAGGTAGCCGAGGAGCTGGCGTCCCTGCGCAGGTGGGATCATTCCCATGCCCTGCGCCTGCAGCGAGCGCTCCAACCCCGCAGCCATCCCCACCTCCGCCCAGGGGCCCCAGTTGAT
>CAIWUD010000341.1 GCA_903915775.1 uncultured Chloroflexota bacterium
CCGTAACTACAGCGCCCTCCTGCATGGCGCCTGGTTCGTGTCGCTGCGATGCCCAGCGTGAGGAGACCCCCGGTGCCTGGAAGTGGCGGCGTAGGCGGGTGTAGGCACTGTTGTAGCGCCAGAGAAGGGTGGTGGCAGCAAGTTCGGACTGCCAGGCGTGCATCCGGCGCTGAATAGCATCGGGGGTTGCGAGGCCTCCATCGCCCTGGCCCCATTCGAGGTGGTCACCCCAACTTACAGAGATCATCGTTGATGGTACGGGATGCATCGGTCTCCTCACGGAAGGTGTACTCGGGTATACCGACATGCCCTTGAACTAACGAGTTTGGCTGCCACTATCCTACCACCTTCCGGAACGACAGCCTACTTCTCTTGCTCCATGAGGTGCCACGGGATATTTCGGGACATGGGTCACTAGCTCACCAGCGCAAGCTTCAGCCCCGATGGCACGCGCATTCTCACCGCGTCAGCCGATGATACAGCTCGGCAGTACCTCGTCGTAGGCGTTGATCTACGACGGGCGGCTGCGTGCCGCGTGGGGCGTAACCTTACCGATGTGGAGGTTATACGCTTCCGGGTGCCTACACCGTTGGCCTTCGACTTCGCACAACGCCAGTGTCCACCGGTGTATAGCTGGGAAACGTGATGGCGAGCGTGACTGGGTGGCACCCTCCGCCACCCCTCCTCGCCGTGTGCCAGCATGTTCTAGCAAAGCCACTCTACTCCCACAATATAGGAGGAGTGGAGTGGCTTTGCTGCTTTGCTTTGGTCGCACTATCCCCGGTGTCGGCGACGCCGAGCCCGTGCTAGGGAGCGTTTGGCACGGCTATCCCACTGCTGGGCGTAGTGAGCACGCGCAGGACGTTGTAGGCGTGCAAGGAAATACGCAGGAGCGAGCGAGATGCCGGTATTCACGGCGATCTCCACGGCCAGGTCGTGGAGATCAGCCACGGAACCGGTGGAGCGGATGGCCTCGGCCACCCCGCCAGGCCATCATCTTCTATGCTACAATTGAGCGCGTTGGGGGGACATGGGAGAAAGACCGCGATACCATGCGCGTGTATCTGGATACGTGTCGCTTACAACGTCCATTGGACGATAAAACACATGCACGCATTGCGCTCGAAGCTGAAGCCGTTCTGGCGATCCTCGCGCTGTGCGAGCATGGCTCGTTGACCCTCGTCTCCTCAGATATCATCAGCTTTGAAATCAGTCAGAATCCGCACCCACAGCGACGAACGTTTGTTTTGGAAATCCTGGAGCAAGCGTACGAGGTCGTCATTCTCACTGATGATATCAGTCAACGGGCGAAAGTCTTTGAACACCAGGGCATCAAGGCGATTGATGCGCTCCATCTGGCATCAGCAGAGGCGACCAAAGCCGATTTTTTCTGCACATGTGATGACCGCTTGTACCGGCGTACTAAAAGCATGCCATCCATTGGGGTCAAGGTCGTTACGCCACTGGAACTTGCCCAGGAGGTTATCCAATGAGTTTAGCGCCAAGTACACCGCTTGCGGAAGTAACGACGATTGCGCTTCGGGTGCTCATCCACGAAATGGGCATTGTGAATACGGCCCGCTTTATCAATCAGTTTACCACCGGCTATGGTGACTATGTCCAGGAAAAAGAGCACCTCTTCGGCACCATGACCGTTGATGAGCTTGTCAAAGCCATCCAAGAACAGAAAAAGGTGTCATAAGGACAGTACGACGGTAACCCCTATGCCGCTTTCCTATGCAGGATAGTCCGTTTATCGCTTCCTAAAGCCAGCAGCCCGTGCCGCCGAACATCCGCTGCAGCTGACCCACCTGCGGCGTGAACCTGGGCACGAGTCTGCAAGCTCGGGAGCAGCCATCACGCTTTCCCGATCTAAATCGCCTATCTTCACCGGTGAGGCATCAGGCGATCTGCATGATGCGGTGCTCGGAGTTTGGCGGGATGCTACCAGCGTTGACTATCACGAACTCCTGCTGCGCCTTCGTGGCAACCAACCCTGCTCGCGGATCGCTGTCCCGGTAGACCACATGCGACGTTCTCGGTACCGCACCTGGATCGACGGTGCGTTGCTATGGGTTGGGAGAGAGCCTGACCTACGCAAACACCAAAGGGGTTGCTTGCTTTACAGGGCCACCAGAGTGAGATAGACACTGGCAGATCAGGTAGATAATGCGCTCTACCCCTTCCCGGGCATCTCCGATAACGATAGATCGCACCTCTATCATTTTGTGCACCATGATGTACAATACACGCACACTTGTTGCAGCGTACGCAACATCCAAAAGAACG
>CAIWUD010000342.1 GCA_903915775.1 uncultured Chloroflexota bacterium
CCCTAGCTGAAGGTTGGCAACTACGCACTGCGCTGACCGCCCATAGCCGACCTTGCCTAGCCCTGCGCTTTGAGACACCTACGGGCGAGCCGGCCCTGGTCTATTCGGCCGACACCGAGCCTTGTCCTGCCGTCCAAGCTCTGGCCCAAGCCGCCAACCTCCTGGTCCACGAGGCAACGACAGCGGATCGTTTCACTGGCCACACTTCGCCGCTACAGGCTGGTCAGGTTGCTGCCGCGGCTGGGGCAAAACGGCTCGTGCTTGTCCACTACAGCCCGCACTGGACGATGCCCGAAGATCGGGCCCTGGCCGAGGTGCGCGCTGGCGGTTTCCACGGTCCTGCGGAGATTGGGCGTGATGGCCAGGTCGTAGCGATCGATGGCTGGGGGCATTGATGCGTGAGCGCCTCTACCGAACCGAAGGGCTGATTCTCCGGCGGAGCGATCTGGGCGAGGCGGATCGGCTGCTCCTGATCGCTACACCCGAGGGCAAGCGCCGCGTGATTGCCAAGGGCGTGCGTAAAACGACGAGTAAGCTGGCCGGTCATCTCGAACTCTTCACCCACACCGCGCTCCAACTGGCTGTTGGGCGTAATCTCGATCTGATCACCCAGAGTCAGACCCTCAACAACCATGCGACCCTGCGCACCAGTTTGTCGCGCCTGAGTTGTGCCTACTACACGGCTGAACTCTACGACCGTTTTACTGAAGAGGATGACGAGAATCGTGCCCTCTTCAACCTGCTTGTCGAGATTATGGGACTCCTCGATCAGACCAGGAACCCCGATCTGGCCCTACGCTCCTACGAACTCTCCCTCCTCAATCTGGTTGGCTATCGGCCACAACTCCAGACCTGTACCCTCTGCGGTGCCCTACTGACAGAGGAGGCCAATCGTTTTGCTCCTAGTCTGGGTGGGGTGGTCTGCCCGCAAGAGCGTGTCCCAAGCTCCGACGTGATCACGATGAGCAACCCTACCTTCAGACTGCTACGTTACCTGCAGACCCAGCCACTGCAGGTCGTTGAGTCGTTGCGCCTCTCCGTGCAGGTACGCAGTGAGGCGGCACACCTGCTACGATCTTACCTGCGCCGCCTCCTCGAGCGTGATCTACGCTCGGTAGCCTTCCTCGATGAGGTGCTGTACCATGACGAGTAGGGCCTGCTCCCAGGGAGACGTGGCGGGCGCAGCCCTCTACAAAGGACTCCAACCTAACCTGGGAAACGCGAAACGATCCCATCGGCATAGCTGAAATGGAAACGCACCCCAAGGAGTCATCCTATGTCCTATGTCGAGCAGCTCCTCAGTCGTGGTGAGCAGGTTCGTTATGTGGCGCGCCAACATCTCTTTGTGCTCATTGCGAGCATTCTTGCCGAGCTCGCACTGATTGCGCTGCTCGTTGCTGCTGGCGTAGTTGCACAGGCGGCATTGCAGAACAGCGACTTGCTGATTGGTTCGCTCACCGCGAGTGACCTCATCCTGATGATCTGTGCTGGACTCACTATCATCGTGATCATTAGCGGTACGATCGACTACCTGCGCTGGAGCAGCGACCAGTGTGTGATCACCGATCATCGGGTCATCCAGGTACGAGGGGTGATCACGAAGCAGGTGATCGACTCATCCCTGGAGAAGATCACGGATGTCGAGCTCCGTCAGAGTTTCCTGGGCCGTCTGCTCGACTTTGGGACTATCGCCATTCTCACCGGTGCCGGTGATGAGGGGGCAAATGTGATCGATCGGATTGCTGCACCGGTCGAGTTTAAGCGTGCGCTGATCGAAGCCAAACACTACCACGAGCAGGGGTATGGCTACGTGCCCGAGCCTGCCTACCAGAGGCTACACACTCCGCTCAGTGAGGAGTTGAACCGCCTTGCCGATCTCCGTGATCGTGGTATCCTGTCCCCCGAGGAGTTTGAGACCCAGAAACGTCTGCTCTTGAAGCGCACCAGATGAGGTTGTATGTACGAACAGATCGAGCGGGCCCGCGCACTCATTGCTGAACGAGCCACCATAACCCCGCGTGTCGGACTCATTCTTGGCTCTGGGCTCGGTGGCCTGGCCGATGAGTTGGAAGAGTCGGTTACGCTCCCCTACGCAGAGATCCCTGGCTTCCACGAGCCAAAAGTCGTTGGCCATCGTGGTGAGTTAGCAATTGGGCTCCTCTCTGGCCAGCCGGTTGCGGTGTTGCGCGGACGCTTCCACTTCTACGAAGGGTACAGCATGGCGGAGGTGACCTTTCCCGTGCGTGTGCTGCGTGCCCTGGGTTGCGATACGCTACTGGTGACCAATGCGGCTGGTGGCTTACGCCCCGACTGGCAGGTTGGCGACATCATGCGCATTGCCGATCATATCTTTGCCCCGGGGATGGCTGGGCATAGTCCGCTCATTGGGCCAAACGATGATCGGCTGGGGCCGCGCTTCCCTCCGATGGTCGGAGCTTATGATAACGAGTTGATCCCGATTGCCCACACGACTGCGGCGGCCTGTGGCTTCAGCCTACGTGAAGGGGTCTACCTCATGGTGGCTGGTCCCAGCTTCGAGAGTGCAGCCGAACTACGCGCCTACCGCGCCTGGGGGGCCGACGCAGTTGGGATGTCGACCGCCCCCGAAGTGATCGTCGCCCGCCACGCCGGTATGCGTGTGCTCGGTCTCTCGCTGATCACGAACCTCGCCCTACCCGATGGTCCCCCGGCCAACCACGCCGAAGTCCTGATCGCCGGGGAGCAGGCCAAGCCCCGTTTTGCCGCCCTGATCCGTGGCATCCTGGAGCGCATGTGACGGTCCCCAGGGCCGAGGTGTGCTCTATCCTGTCAAACCACGGTTTCATCGTAACGGTTCACCCTTCTCCCGGAGCGAGGGCGTCTCGCCCTCGTGACAAACCACGGTTTCATCGTAACGGTTCACCCTTCTCCCGGAGCGAGGGCGTCTCGCCCTCGTGGCAAAC
>CAIWUD010000343.1 GCA_903915775.1 uncultured Chloroflexota bacterium
AGTCCTACGACGCACCATGCGGTGTTTGATCGATCGCTTAACGATGGCGCGCCCGATGTAGCGACAAGGCCTGCCGGTGCGGCGGCCTGTGGCGCTCTCGATATGGCAGGCACGGTCTGGGAGTGGGCGAGCAGTACCTATGAAGGGTACCCTGATCGTGCAGCTACCCTCTTAGCGGAGGCGGAGATGGCAACGAATGACAGTTCAGTGCGAGGAGGATCGTGGCGGACTAATAGTACATATGTTCGCTGCGGGGCGCGCGGCTGGAACCGTCCCGACCACTGGGACCACAGGCCAGGGGTGTTCGGGTGGTGGTCTCCCCCGCTCGCCCGTACTGATGTTCTGAATGCTTGATTCTGTATCCTGTTTACTGCATGCGGTGACGGTCGCAGCGTATGCTGTCCAATGCCTAAGACATGCTTCAAGCCCGCTTGACACACTTCCGCGAGGTATAGGAGAAAGCTCATGAGCGAAGAAGAACGTCAACGTCTCCGTACGGAAGTAGCCCAGCTTGACCAGGCCATTGCTAGCCTGGCGGGCATGCCCGCGCTCCAGGCTCCGCTGCTCCAGCAACGGGCAGAGCGAGCAGCTACCTTGGCCCGCCTTGAAGGAGGGGCCTCGGCGGGGCAGATCTCGGTAGATCTCCCGGGTCAGTCAGGAGGGATCAGCATGGGGGCGTTTACTAGCTACCAAGGGCCAGTTCAGATTGGCCATACCACGAGCGGCCCAGTCATCAACGGCGGTATCTGGAGTGGCCGTGACACCTATGTCGCAGGGGGGGAGCAGACGATTATCCACGCTGCTGGCACCGCCTCACCTGAACCAGCCCCCATCGTACCACCGCGACCGCGTGCCCGGATCGCAGATGCGACGCTCAGCGTTGACGGTGTCCACTTTAGCTACGGCCATGCCCTGGTTATTGGCGTGGGGCGCTACCGCGACCGTGCTATTCCCACCGTGGTCACAACGGCCAACGATGCTCGCGCTATCGGTGCAGTGCTGTGCGATCAGCACCTGGCTGCCTACCCTTCAGACCAGGTGTGTGTACTGACCGACGCTGAGGCGACCCGCGCGGCGATCCTTGACGCGCTCGAAGCCTTAGCCCAGCGTGCCGCCGGGGCTACCGCACTGATCTGCTTTGCAGGCCACGGTGAACTACTCGGCGACGACTACGTTCTGCTGCCATTTGATACGGACACCCGGCGGTTAGGCGAGACAACGCTTACCTCGGCACGCTTCCACGATGCCGTGGCGAAGGTACGGGCGCGGGCCAAGCGGCTGGTCGTGCTCCTCAACTGTTGCCACGCTGGTGGTGTTGGCGCGGCACTACTCCACACTGCTAGCAGCGATACGCTACTCCAGGGTAGTGCCCCTCCAGCCGCCTTCTACCGCCCCCTAGCAGTAGGCAGCGGTCAGGTCGTCATCTCCTCCTCGCGACCCGAGCAGAAGTCGGGGGCCGTTGCTCAGCGCAACGCACACCACACCCCCTTCGGTGCGGTGCTCCTCGATGCCCTTCGTGGCGCAGCACCGGGGGATGGGCCAGCCGTTGGGGTCTTTGAGCTCTTTGCCGCCCTGCGAACCCACGTGCCTATCGATGCAAGCCACATCCGCTACCAGGGTGGGCCACTCCGGCAGGAGCCGCTCTTCTATGCACACCAACTCGACGATAACCTGCCGGTGGCCCTGCGACCGGGATGGCAGGGTGGTACGCTGAGTGGCGCCATTCTCAACCAGGTTCGGCGTCTGGTCGAACAGGAACTCCAGAGCGAGCGGTCGATAACAGGCCACCCCGGCAGCGCGAATACTGAGCTCGATGCTCGGCTGTGACTACCGGGGGTGAGCGAGCTGGAGCAGCTGGGATGTTCTGCGCTAAACCGCGATTCACGTGGCGCGCCTACGGCGCGCGCTGGGGAGGGTCACCCCTCCCCAGACCCCTCCCAGCGCTGCGTAGCCCGCAGGGTGCGACGGACATGCACGACCGGCACGCCCCACACAGAATGAGCAAGGAGCACGCAGTAGTCAGGATTCAGTATTCAGAACATCAGTACGAGCGAGCGGGGAGACCACCACCCGAACACCAGGGTAGAAGGGAAGGTACCAGTCGCGCGCCCCGCAGCGAACATTAGTTCGTTTCGTAGCATAACCACCCCCGCGTACCACTACTAGGTCCTCATCACGAAACGCGTTTTCAGCACCGGGGTAGGATTGCCAGGTGCTGAGCGTCCACTCCCAGACGTTGCCAGCCATGTCGAGCAGGCCCTCTGGCGTGGATCCTGACGGGTAGCAGCCAACCGGCATTGACCACCGCCACCCTCGTGTCGCCCGATCCTCCGCGCTTGCCGCAGCATCGTCGCGCCAGTCGTTGCCCCAGGGGTAGCGGCGGGCTCCGGTGCCGCGTGCTGCCAGCTCCCACTCGGCTTCGGTCGGTAGGTGAATACCGTAGCCTGGCGGCAGTACGTCGGCCAGTTCCGTGCTGAGCCAGCTGCAGTAGGCGTTGGCAGTGGGCCAATCAATGCCTACGACCGGCTGGTTGGGATGGTTCAGATCGTCGTTATCAGCATAGCGTGAGGCGGTACCACCTTGCGCCACCCAGGGGTGCCACTGGGCATTGGTGATGGGGAGACGGGCGATCCAGTAGGGCTGGGTCAGGGCGATCGGGTGCTGGGGGTGTTCATCATCGTACGCCTCAGGGTCGTCGGTGGGGCTGCCGATCCAGTAGCTGCCAGGAGCGATGCGGCAGAAGTAGCCGGGCGACTCGGGCTGCGCCAAATGGGCAAGCTCGGCTCGCCACTGTGCGAGCGTCACGGGCATGCGCGGGTCGCCGAACGCACCCAGGAGAAAGCCTGCGCGTCCCCGTTCGGTAACGGCGACCGGTGGTCGTTTCTGTACCGTGCGGTCTTGCAACAGCAGGGTCAGTTCCGTGCGCACCGCCTGCCACAGCTCTGGGCGCGGCTTCGCCTTCGCCGATTGCCCAGACTGCAGCTCTTGCAACAGCTCGGCGGCTAGCAGGAGATCCCATGTACCGAGATCGCGTCGGTAGCGAGCCAGCAACTCCTCGACGAGGTTGTAGACTGGTCGCAGTCGACCTTCCAGGGCGTGCTGGCTCACTGCAAGCAGGAGGGCACCACGCCACTGCGGGCCGTACGCACTACAGGCGAGCGCGCGATCAACGAACTCGGGCAGGTCGTCGGGCCAGCCTTCGTCGCTGATCAGCCGCCGTCCGGCCAGGTACTCCTGGAAGGTACGGTGCGGGAAGCGGTAGATCTGCTGGTCGTAGCGCTGGATGATGCCGTTGCTCTGGTCAGTGATGTAGTTGAGGAACTTCTGTGCCCGCTCGTAGTCGCGGTCGCGGTCGTAGGTGGAGAAGAAGTGGGCGGCGGTGTCGAGCAGGGTCTGGCGCGGCAGATCGGTGCCCTGCTCGCCATCGCCACTAACACCCCGTTCGTGGGCTACGTAGGCTAAGCGGTCGAGCAGGTGGTGGAGCTGCCGGTTACTCCACTGGGGCAGTTCCAGATGCTCACCGAGAGCCACACGCCCCGCAGCGTCGCGTCGCCACTGGTGGAGTAGCAGATCGACACTCTTGCGGTAGAGTGTTACCTGCTCACCGGGGAGTTCACCGTCGTAAGCCTGGAGCTGGATCATCATGGTGAGCAGGAGGGGATTACCGGCCAGGCGACCTAGTTCGGGGCGAGCCTGGATGGCACGGATGATCTCGTCGCGCAGCAGGGTTGGACTACCGCGGGTCGGACGCTTGAGCTGTTCGAGGGTGGTGAACCAGCGGGTGATCAGCTGCTCGCGCAGCGGCTGGGCGAGAGGGGCAATAGTCTCGACCGGCCAGTCCGCCAAGCGGCGATCGGCCTGCTGGTAGTCGAGCACACGACAGGTCACGATAGCCCGACTTGGACCATCGTGGTCGAGCGCCTTCAGGGTTGCCATGACCCGGCGCAAGGTCTCTCGCTCAGGGCCACCAAGCGGAACCTCATCGAGGCCGTCGAGGAAGAGGATGACCTTGCCGTCGGTCCATGCACTGCGCACGTGCGGTACGAACAGATTGGCCAGGTCGGTACGCTGTTCGAGCCAGCGCCAGAGGAGGTCGGGTGAATCACGAGGTGGGGCGAGGTTTGCCAGCCAGTCTGCAAATTCGCGTAGCACTACGCGGACGGGTAGCAAGGCACCGTGGCGCCAATCATCACCGAGCTGCGCCAGGCCCTGCGGATCACCTCGCTTGGCCTGTGCGAGGGCGAGGCTCACGAAGTTGACCAGGCTGCTCTTGCCGCTGCCGGGGTGACCGGTGATCACCAGACGCCGGTGTTCAGCGATGGCCTCCAGAGCGCGCACGCGGCGCTGCGCCTCCTGCTC
>CAIWUD010000344.1 GCA_903915775.1 uncultured Chloroflexota bacterium
CTGGCAGCCGCTACCGCCTGCACATCCTCACTATGGAGGGCTAGAATCTCAGGCGCTTCTTCTTTGAGTGTTAGGGTGCAGCTGGTGCTACTTCCAATGATCGGGATGCCCTGGCGTACGTAGGGCAGTAGTTTGCGCACGTTCGCCTCATGAGCCGTGGTCGCAGCCTTGAAGTCGCCATTTGAGATCAGGGGCAGTCCGCAGCAGTTCTGCTCGGCGAGGATGACCTCGAAACCGTTATGCTCAAGCACCGCCAGGGTGGCTTGGCCCACCCGCGGTTCATAGTATTGGGTGGCACAGCCATGGAAGTAGACGACCTGCTTCCTGGGCTGGGTTGCGCGCTCCGGCTGGCGCCGGGCACGCCGTTTGAACCAGCCCCGAAAGGTGTAGCTGCTCGCCACGGGGAGCGGGGCCTGGCGATGGATGCCCAGCAACTGCTCGACTAGCAGGCGCACCGGTGCCAGGCGCAGACCAAGATTGACCAGGGGCGCCTGTGGGCCAGCACTGAGCCGTCCGATCAGGCCGGCCCGGGCAATGAGCCAGTTGCGTAGCGGCAGACCACGTTCGGCCACGATCTGCCCCCGGGCCCGGGCGTTGAGCTCGGCGATCCGTACGCCAGTCGGGCAGACTTGGTTACAGACCCGGCAACCCGAGCAGTAGTCGACCGAGTCGTCAGGCACCGGCTGGCCATCACGGCGAAAGCGCTGCGCCTGTGGTCCGACATACTTCGGTCCGGGAAACTTATCGGTCACTGCGGCCACAGGACAGGCCGTGGTGCAGATGTTGCACTTGATACAGTGATCGAGTGACTGGACTAGTGAGAGCTCAATGTGATCCATGCTATCTCGCGGCGGGGTTTGGCCCCGCGGGCTCCTTCCCAGATTATAGCCGCCCCGCGGCGTAGCCGGTCGCAATAGCTACCCCCTCAAGGCAGCCCTCACGAATGGGGTCATAGCCGGCAAGCGCACCACCGGCCACCGCAACGTTCTCGTAGACGATACGTCCGGCCGCGTCGAGCGGCCGGAGTTGCTGATCGGCAGCGACGCCGGACTGGAAGACTGGGTGACCACGCTGCTCGAGGAAGCGCTGGGCAAACCAGTCGGCACGACCAGAAGGGCTTCGTACGGGTAGCCCCAGAGCCGTCTCAATAATCGTACCATGGTGATCTGCCCGCAGCCCACCCCCCATCACGCCACCCGTTGCTAGCACCCAACGGGGCGCGGTGTGGCGCTGCTCACGTGCGGCAGCCTCACTGTAGGCCGCGACGAGGCGCTCACCCCTGGCCTCACCGCGCAAGACCCAGGCTCCGATCTGGAGGCGTACTCCCACTGCTAGGGCAGCCTCCTCCAGGGCATGGAAGAGACGCACACCAGGTACGGAGGTGGGGAGCGTAGGTATCTCGAAGATCAACGCTCCACTCCGCTCCTGCAGATCACGCACCACCTCACCGGCCCGCTGCAAGCCAAGGACTCCCGGGAGACCCACACGGGCATACCCCCCGCGCCGCACCAGATCCGCCAGTTGGGCTGCAACACGGGCCCGAAACTCTGCTCGCTCGAAGAGGCGCGCAACGATCATCGGTGCAAACTCGTGGCTGCGCTCTACGGGCGGCATGTCAAGATAGGCACTCTGCGCCTGATAGCCCTGGGCGCGTAGGTTGGCGGCGATCAGGGGCGGGAAGAAGTCGCGCAGTTCGCGGAAACCAGCGATCAGGGTTGGACGCCCATCGCCAAGTTGGCGTGCATCACCGGCAACCATCGTGTAAGGGGCTAATGCCGTTGGTCGAAAGGCCCCAAGCGCCGTCGGGAGCAGCAGGGTGTGTTCAACACTCCCTACGAGGGGGTAGCCCACCGCAACACAGGCGGCCCGGAGACGCGCAATGCCGTCGAGCAGTGCCTGTCTGCCCGCTAGGGCGTAAGGGTGATCGGGCCGTGCAGCGACCAAATCCTCAATGGCGGCAAGTGGCCCACCCTCGCCGCCCGTGTCGAGTAGATCGACACATCCGGCAGCCCAGTGGGTTGCGCCATGCCCCTTGGCGAGCAGCAGGACACGCTCGCCCCGTTCGGCACGCACGATCGCAGCGAGCATGCCCGCAACACCAGCACCGATGACAATCGTATCGTAGTTCATAGCGGTGTACCTTCTGCCGCTTCCCGCAGCAGAGTCGCCTTCCTTAGGCATGCTTCAGTTTCGGCTGCGCCGACGTTACCGTCTGGCGCTACCAGGGCTGGGTTGGTTGTTTTTGTGGAGGGCGAAGCCCTCCACACCTCCCGGAAGCGTGTCAAGCTGGTTTGAACCATGCCTTAGGGGCGGTTCTCGATGTTGAGCTCTGTAGTGC
>CAIWUD010000345.1 GCA_903915775.1 uncultured Chloroflexota bacterium
CCTCTGCCTGGAGCGCATGGAGCTGATCGACCTCGAAGGCGTCACCGGCAGCCATGAGCAGGGCGATACCGGGGCGACTATGGGCGCGAACCTCACGCGGCACATTCCAGCCAATACCGGGCTTGCTACGGTCACGGGTGGCGACCGTATCCCAACGCAAGCGCCGCTCACAGCGATGCGTGAAGTACGATTTCAGGATCGATGCGGTCAGATGGAATGTCGCGGTCGGTGAAGGTTCCATGAAATGGCGATACTCCTCACGACACGTCAGGCTCTGTAGTGAGAAAACCCTGAAAAACTTTGAGCTCGACACGCAACGCTGCGTGCAAGGTCGGTAGTTCACGCACTAGTGGTTCTAAACGCGCCCAGTCGAGGGTGAAGGCATAGCTATGACGAAAGTAGTGGCGAAATGCCAAGTACACAGTTAAGCGCACTTCGAGTGGTGAAGTGAGTAGTGCTGGACGCCTCGCCGTTGGTCGTGCTACCTGTGCAAGTACTTCCCGATGCCATCGCGTTCCCTCAGGCACCTGCATATCAAGATAGCGCGCGACAGCTAAAAAGATACTCTCAGCCCCGTTATAGTACGAATGGAGTACCGTCGCGAGTGCAGCCAACTCTACAACATCAGGCGTTTGTTGTTGAACCCGATCAATCAGACCGGCATAGGTTTTCAGTAAGAGATCGAGCTGTGCCAACTCGATATTGATCACTTGATTCAGCTCGTTAGTCAATTTGCACCAGTGTTTCACTGCGCAGTAAAGCATCGACAAAGGGGCTGGGGAGATCGAGATCGACCAGATCAACGGGATATGAAAGATCCGAGAGCAGCTGCCCCAGACATTGGAAAAAGGATTGTGGCGGACAGCCACGCACAGCCAAATCGAGATCCGATCCCGCATGGTGCGCACCGGTTGCCATCGACCCAAACAGGTAGACTTCGCGACAGCCGGCCGTCTTCAAGATTCCCACCGCCCGCGCAAGATCGCGTGCGATGTCGTCCGGATAGACCTGCTGGGTTACCTCTAGTGGCTTTACCATCGGGGCATCCTCCTTCCTACCCTCGCTCACACCTCCATCCGCTCCTGCACCACTCCACTTCACGGGCTGGAGTGCAGGCCTTCACCGTTGCATGGGTAGCGTACATCCGATTTCATGATACCATGCGCGGGCAAGCGACCTTCTTCCTCGCCCACAACGTCGTGGCTAGCGACACCAACGGTGGAGCAACTGAACGTGGCGGAGATTAACCACGAAGAGCTGTTCCGAATTGCCGCTCACTTTGCGGGTGACTTCCTAATGACCTACGACCACGAGGGGGAGCTGCAAGAACTGGCTGAGCAGTACGGCTTTGAAACCGAATTGGTCGCTATGAAAAACGCCCATCACGCGGAAATGACCGAAATGCTGATCGGGCGCAACCTCGACTGGGCGAGGCAGACGCGAACAGTCTAACGTCTTCGTTCGTATCTGTTCACATCAAATCTAGTCGTAACTATGAGGAAATGCACGCCATGGACATCCCACGGATCTTCAACATTACGGAAAGTGCTCATCGCATCCATAACCCGTTCACACCCGACAAGTTCGCCACCCTCGGTGCTGCGTTGCGCCTCGAGGCGGGAGCGCGAGTGCTTGACCTCGGCAGCGGTTCGGGTGAGATGCTCTGCACCTGGGCGCGTGACCACGGCATTGTCGGTACCGGTATCGACATGAGTCCGTTATTCACCGAACAGGCGAAACGACGTGCTGAGGAGCTCGGTGTTGCCCATCACGTAACGTTCATTCACAACGATGCAACGGGTTACCTAGCTGACGAGCAGTGTGATGTAGCAGCTTGTATCGGTGCCACCTGGATTGGCGGAGGTGTCGCGGGCACCATCGAACTTCTAGCACGTAGCTTGCGCGCCGGCGGCATCATCCTGATCGGTGAGCCCTATTGGCGGCAATTGCCCCCAACAGAGGAGGTTGCCAAAGGCTGCCTTGCCAATGCAAGCTCCGACTTTCTCACGCTCCCAGAACTTATCGCGTCGTTTGGAACGCTCGGCTACGACGTTGTCGAGATGGTTCTAGCCAATCAAGACGGTTGGGATAGGTACGAAGCGGCCAAGTGGCTCACCATGCGCCGATGGCTTGAGGCCAATCCTGACGATGCGTTGGCAGAAGAGGTTCGTGCGAAACTGGCCACGGAGCCTGGACGCCACGTAGCCTACACACGCGACTACTTGGGCTGGGGTGTGTTTGCGCTCATGCCACGGCTCAACGAGTTGGGTGCTTGCCCCAAGGTTCAACGCGGTGCTCGCAGCCTGCCAACCGGGTAGCCAGCCATCTTGGCCAGATCGCCCACTAGGCGAATGAGTGGGACGAAAGCTAGCGCGATCAAGCGCTGGTGGATGGGATGACGGCCCAGACGCGGCCAGAGGCGCCGGTAGGGTGCGAAGGTGTAACCAGCAGTACCGATAACCAGAGGAACCGCCACGGGCAGGCGCAGTTGGCGATAGCGCGTTGCGAGGGTCAGGAGAGCAACGAGCGCACTATAGGCTGTGTAGCGGGCCAGATGGCGCCTCGTCCAGAGCCGTGCCGCACCATCCCCTCGTGCGTAGAGGTAGTATTGACGCGCAAAAGCCCGCCATGATGGGCGTGGACGGAAGAGCACGAGTGCATCAGGCGCGAAGGCGCGTCGAAATCCTGCCGCTTCTGCCGCCAGATCAAAGACGAGATCCTCACAGTGGCTCAACTGCTCTGGAAAGCCGCCCACCCGCTCCCATAGCTCTCGCCGAAAGGCCATCGATTTGCCAAAGGGTAGAAAGGTGACCGGATCGACCTCGGTAACGTCACGGTAGTTGACCGCGCCGAGAGTCAGCTCAAACAGGGTCTGTGAAACGGGACGAAAAAAGCCACCCACGAGATCAGCCGTGCCCGCTTCAAGGGGGGCAATAATCGCCGCCAGCCAACCTGTATCCAGGGTGAGCCCCGCATCGGTACAGGCAATCAACGTTCCACGGGCCGCGCGGATCGCACTGTTACGACCAGATGGTATATTATGTCCACCAAAAACGAGGTGTATGCGTGGATGCCGGGCGGCGTAGTCACGCACAATCAGCGGGGTTTCATCACGGCTCAGACAATCATTGATGATAATCTCGTCGGGGAGGCGCGTCTGAGCCAGCATCGACTCGAGCAGTGTGGCAATGTTATCAGCCTCATCGCGCACAGTGCAAATCAGTGAGATCGTTTGGTGCATACGTTTCTTGGGCATGGCTTGATTGCGGCTGCACCGGCTTGACCGTCTGGTGATACGAGGGTTGGGTTGGAGTTTTCGGTGGTGCGCTTTATCCTCCATACCTCCCGTAAGCTCGTCAAGCTCATTTGAAACATGCCTTGAGTGAGATCTGCCCGCGCAAGCGTAGCTTTGAGAGGGCATGGCCCTACCAAAACCTCTGGTGAACGTGGTGTTGTGCAGCACAACCCCATGCACCCATTGTAGCACCAGTTTATCATCCGGCAGCTGTACACTCTTCGCCTGGAAGCGCGGGCTTCTCGCCCGCGAGGAGGTGTCGAAACGTAACTGTTCACACTTCTCCTGGAGCGAGGGTGTCTCGCCCTCGTAGCGCCCTCTGTATGGGCAACCCCCCGTGGTTGCACTACCGTTGGCTTACCCCAACTGTGAACAGCTACACGCCAATGACCCTTTGACGCTCTGGGTACTCTGATGCTACAATGGGCATACTTTGCCGCTACCGCATTCGGTGCCCTCCCCGCAGAGGCGCAGCCTCCCGAGGGGCGGTTATCGAGCGTAACGGGCCCATCCTGAACGATAGCCCCCACAACGTGCAGACTCCACCCCTCATGGCTCATCCGACAAACATCTTGA
Organism: uncultured Chloroflexota bacterium; assembly: GCA_903915775.1. Taxonomy (GTDB): domain Bacteria; phylum Chloroflexota; class Chloroflexia; order Chloroflexales; family Chloroflexaceae; genus Viridilinea. The sequence goes on from CAIWUD010000345.1 coordinate 3,872, forward strand.
GCGGAAAACAGATCGTGCTAGGGGTATGCGGGAGTATCGCTGCGTATAAGGTTGCGCAACTGGCCCGTGATCTTACGCTTGCCGGTGCGCAGGTTGATGTTATCCTCACGGCGGCAGCAGCACGTTTTGTTGGCCCAGCAACGTTTCAGGCACTGACCGGGCGCCCCGTCCTCGATGACCTCTGGGAACTACCCGAAGATGGCGTCGTAGGGCATATCACCCTGGGTTCTCAGGCTGATGCGCTGCTGATTGCCCCCGCGACAGCGCATACGATTGCACGAATCGCCGCCGGTTTCAGTGACGATCTGCTCACCACAACCCTTCTGGCTACCCGTGCACCCGTTCTGCTGGCCCCCGCGATGAACCCGCTGATGTATGAACATCCCGCTACGCAGGCCAACCTGGCCCTGCTCCGGACACGTGGCTACCATCTGCTGGAGCCAGGGGTGGGCCGCATGGCGGAACATGTTTCGGGGAAGGGACGTCTACCGGAACCGGCGACGATTGAAGGTGAGCTCCGTGCGCTCCTGGGCCGCACGACCGGCCCCCTGCGTGGCCGTCGTCTGGTGGTGACGGCGGGCCCCACCCGTGAGCCGATCGATCCGGTGCGCTACGTTGGTAATCGCTCGTCAGGTCAGATGGGGTACGCTATTGCGGCTCAAGCACGCGACCTTGGGGCAGCGGTGACCCTAATCAGTGGGCCAACTGCCCTGACTCCGCCGGCGGCGGTGGATCTCATCGCCGTCGAGACGGCACTGCAGATGCAGGAAGCCGTGGAGCACGCAAGCGTTGGGGCCGATATGCTGATTATGAATGCCGCAGTAGCCGACTTTCGGCCTGCTACCGCCGCGGAGCAGAAGCTGAAGAAGACGCCGACTACCCACGGCATGACCCTGGAGATGGTCACCAATCCCGATATTATTGCCGGACTAGCCCATCGTCACGATCTCTTCAAGGTGGGTTTTGCTGCGGAAACGGACGATCTCTTGGCCAATGCCCAGAGCAAACTCCTGCGCAAGGGCCTCGACATGATCGTTGCCAATGACGCAGTGACGAGCATCAGTCAGCCAGCGATCACCCTCACGATCATCGATCGTGAGGGGGTGGTCACCCTCGACCGCCATCCGAAAACCGAGGCCGCCGCCATTCTCATGGCTGCTATTGTCGAGCGCTTTCAACGCCGACTCGCGCAGCAGGGTCAGTAGCCTAGACCTTCAGGACGAGCAGTCATCACGTAGAGCAGGCACACCCATGACTAGTGAGCGCCCGAATCCGCTCGACCCACCGCGAGAAACCGCTGGCGAGATCGTGCCGGTAGAAGCAGAGCCCGTGGTACTGGACCGGGTGACGCGTCGTATCGAACCCATCGATCACCAGTCACTACGCACCAAACGTCCATCGCACGAGCAGATCACGGCGCTGATTGAAGCGCTGGGCGATACTGGTCACCCATTCCATGCTGAGGCGGTAGACGAATTGGTTGCTCTCGGTAGCATCGTGATCCCGGCGCTCTGCCGAGCTATTCGCCCCGACCAGCCCTGGCTAATGGTCTATCGGGCGGCCGAAGTTGCCGGTCGCATCCGCGACGGACGGGCGACAGGGGCACTGATTCAAGCCCTTCGCCACCCGAATAGTAATGTGCGCTGGAGTGTAGTCCGTGCACTTGCACAAATCGGTGATGTTCGCGCCCTCCTGGAGTTGCGCCGTGTGGCGCAGCAGGATCAGGGGCGTACGAGTTGGGGTGAGTCGATTGCCGGAACTGCTCTGAGTGCCCTAAGCGAACTGCGCCGGAACAGTGTCTGGGGCCAGAGTATCGAACTGGCCAAGAATGCCGCAGTGGCGGTGCTGATGATTGTCGCCCTAGTACTGGCGTACAGTGTGATCAGCAGGCTGCGTAGCGAACTGGAGCTCTTTGGTCAGGTCATTCCTGGCCAGACCCAGGTGCCTCAGTTCACGCTTCCCACCTCGGCTGTTGTTCCCACGCGCGTACGCCCAACTGCCGTTCCCCTGACGCTCACGCAACCGACGCGCCAGGCAAGCCTCGCCCCTACGACGCCCATCATGACCACCAATCTGATCACCGGAACCGTCCTGCAGGACGCGAATGTGCGTCCAATACCGGATACGAATAATCAACCGATTGGTCGCTTGGCCCAGGGCGACGAGGTCGTCTTTCAGGCCCGTACGCCCGGTGGTGAGTGGTATCTGGTGAGCCTGGGGGCGCTGCGTGGTCCCAATTCGCGCATTGGGAGTAGCGATGGTACTGGATGGGTCAATAGTTCGCTGCTCACTGCACCAGGGGCCGAGTTACCCGTACGCGAGTCGCCACCAACGGCTACTCCCGAGGCGACCGCCACCCCCGAGGCGACCGCCATCCCTGAGGCGACCGCTACAACAACCCCATGACCACATCCCCAAAAGGGCAAGGGACGTGCCGCGCACCACTGCTACAAGCCTCCAACTCATACGTACACCACTGCTCTGGGCGCTCCTCGGTGCACTGCTCATCGCCCTGCTGAGCCAGATCCCGGCCCACCACACGGTGGCTATGGGCTCCTGGGATGCTGCCTATGTCCAGGATTTCCACGATCCGGAGCCCGGTGGGCGGGGGCGCTGGAGCCAACAGCGCTCGCTCCTGCTCTTCCCCCAGGCCGGCATGACTGGTCTGATCACCCTCACGCTACGTGCCCCCGACGCCGATGGCCCGGTTGAACTGAGCCTACTCCTCAACGGGCGCACCGAGTTGACGCGACAGACGGTTGGTGCCGATTGGACCACCTTGAGCGTATCGCTACCAGCTGATCCGCTCAAACTCACCGACTTTTTCATCGAGCTACGTACCAACTCGACCAACCCACTGCCTGATGGACGCCAGGTGGGCGTACTCCTCGAGCGTGCAACCTACCGCGTAGGGCCAGGGCTCGTATGGCCCTACCCGACACAACTCCTCTACGGGGCGCTTGTTGGCATGCTGCTCTGGGCGCTCCTCCGGGGAGGGGCGCGTACCCCCGCCCTGCCACTCCTCCTCTACGGCCTCATCTGGCTCCTCTTCTACCGTCTGGAGCCACCACTCTACCCCTACCCCCTGCGTAGCCTGCCCCTCTGGAGCGTGGCTGGGCTTGGGGCGGTAGTGCTGCTACGTACCGCTCCGGCCCTGCTAGCGCGCTACCCCTGGCTGTTGAGCCGCCTCGCCCCCTTACTGCTGCTAGGCGGCTGGACGCTGCTCATGCTCTTCATTGGCCGTGAGCATGTGACCCTCTCGCGGCCAGGGGTGGAGAACGACTTCCGGGTCTTTGCCACTCGCCAGACGCTTGAGCAGATCTTCCAAGCTGACGGCTTCTACAATCTGGGCTACCCACTCCTCCTCTGGCTGGCACGCCCCTTCGCGGAGGGCAACCCATTCCTTGCCGGCCGCCTCGTCGCCGCTCTCTCCGGTGCACTCTTCCTGGCGAGTGGCTACTGGATGGCCCGTAGCCTGCTCGCCCCTGGCCCAGCGCTGTTCGCACTCCTCTGCCTAGCCCTCAGTGGCCTGGTGGGCCAGTATGGGCTCTACGTGGGCAGCGATATGCCCTTTGCGGCCAGTATGGCCCTGAGTGTAGCTGCACTCGTAGCTGGGCTCAACGCTCCTGCTGACACGCGGCGACACCTGTGCTTCGTGAGCCTGGCCGGGTTGGCCGGAGGCGTGGCCTTCCTGATGCGCCACCCAGGGCTCCTCCTCCTCCCCTGGGGGATGGCACTCCTGCTCCTCCAACGCAGGCCGATGGCACGCCCCTGGCGCACTGCAAGCCTCTACCTGCTCACCTTCTTGCTGGCGGTTGCCCCCCAGCTGAGCGTGAACCTGAGCCAGACCGGTCAACTACTCTACAGCCAGCAGGCCAAGAATATCTGGCTGGCGGTCTACGCCAACACCGACTGGAGGCGCTGGGACGAGGTACCGAATACGATTGGCCTGAGCGAGATCATCCTGCGTGATCCCGGGCGCTTCTTCACCAACTGGTGGCGCAATACCAGTGCCTACCTAGGCAGCGGTGCCGAGGATACGAGCGAGTTTGGACGGGCCATCCAGCTACGGCTACTCACCTTCCCCACCAACTGGCTGGCCCTGGCCGGTCTCCTGGCGTGGGGCGGGGGACTACTACGAGCTACCAGCAAGCCCAGAAGCCCTCAGACGACGGTTCAGACTGCACTACTCACCCTCATCGCCCTCTACCTTGCGCTCATGAGCAGCGCCTTTACCCTCCCACGCTTCTTCCTCCCCCTCACCCCTATCTACGCTGTAGCAGCGGCTTGGCTCTTCTGGCGCATACTGCCCAGCCCCATGATCAGGGCCGCGCTAAGCCTGAGTCTGGTTGTGGTACTATGGGGAGGCTTTCGTAGCGGAACGGACTACCTGCTTGTCAATCAACCGGAGGAGGAGCGCGCCGCTGTGGCCATGGTGCGTACCTTCGCCCCCGACGCCCTCATTGCCGTGCGCGTCTCCGCCCGCGTCCCGTTGGCCAAATATTCGGCAATTGCGCACCAGGTGATCAGTTGGCCCGAAGGTGCCGAGGAGCGGAGCCCCCTCACCTCGGCTGACCTCGCGGCAGCCCAGGCGCGAGGGGCCACCTACCTGCTCTGGGATGAGGCGGCCGCCCCACCACCACTCACCGCTGGCGCCGTAGCCCGGATAGCCCTCAGTGGGCGCTATGGGCTCTACCGCCTCGGCCCGTAACCATCGAACGTTGCCCCACAGGACCTCTCATGAGCCAACATCGTGCAGAAGCAGGAAGTCAGCGCCGTTACCCCTTTACGACGAGTATCGTGATCCCAGCCTACAACGAGGGGCATGGTATTGCTGCCGTGGTTGAGCGTGTGCATGCGACGCTCCCTGAGGCCGAGATCGTAGTGGTGGATGATGCCTCCGCAGATGACACCAGCGCACAGGCCCGTACTGCGGGTGCGCGGGTGATCCGCCATCCGGTCAATCGGGGAAATGGGGCGGCGGTCAAAACGGGTATTCGGCGCTGCAGCAGCGAGGTTGTCCTGCTCATGGATGCCGATGGCCAGATGGATCCACGCTACATCAGCTCCATTCTCGACATGATCGCCGAAGGCTACGATATGGCGGTTGGTGCCCGTACCCGTGCGACCCAGGGCGACAGTCTGGCACGTCGGATGGGCAACCACGCCCTCGATCGCCTCGGGGCCTACCTCGTTGAGGGGGAGGTGCGTGATCTCACCAGTGGTTACCGTGCCATGCGCCGTGACGTGATCATGGAGTTCATCCACCTGCTGCCCAACCGCTACTCCTACCCCACCACATCGACCCTGGCCCTGATCAAGGGTGGTTACAGTGTGGGTTTCGTGACGATTGAGGGGCGTCGTCGTGGTGGTGGGCAGAGCGGACAGAAGTTGCTGAAGAATGGCGTGCGCTTTGGGCTGATCATCCTGCGCATCATCTCACTCTTCGCACCACTGCGCGTCTACTTCCCCGTCGCCCTGAGCATGTTCGCGCTCGGTATGCTCTCCTGGCTGCTCAACATCTTCCTGCTCGATCCGGGCCGCGGGCTCTACATCCCCAACTCCGCACTGCTGCTCTTCGTCGGCAGCATCATCATCTTCATGTTCGGCCTCCTGGCTGAGCAGATCGCTGCACTCCGCTTCCAACGTCGTGATCCATAGGGCATCAACGGAGGTCACGACTCCATCCAACCATCACGCTACGCCGCCTCCGGCGGGGTTGAAGGCAAGCATCTATGAAACAGACCGTTCACTGGCTCCTGCGCCTGCTTGGCCCGGTCCTCCTGCTCATCTTCCTACTTAGCGCCGATCTGGGCAAGCTCTGGCTCACCCTGCGCGAGGTGGCGCTCTGGCCGATTATCTTCTCCCTACTCCTCATGCCACCTTTTGTCTTCATCAAATCGTGGCGCTGGATGCGACTGCTGCGTGAAATGGGGCTACGCATCGATTTTCTGACCGCTAGCGCCCTCTACACTGTTGGGCTCTTCTACGGAACCACCACCCCGGGGCAGGCCGGCGATCTGCTCAAGGCGATCTACCTGCGCGATCGGGGCCACGCCTTGCCACCAGCCATGCTCAGCGTAGTGCTCGACCGGCTCTTCGATCTGCTCGTGATGGCGACCCTGGCAACCCTAGGTATCTTCGCCCTTGGGCAGCTCCTGCCTAGCCGTGAACTGCAGACGGTCCTGGTGGTGGTGATGGCGATCGGCCTGACCCTCCTGACTATCGTGCTCCTGGCCCGTGGGCCACGCCAGTGGATGCTCACCTCACTCCTACCGCGCATCGCTCCACGCCTCACCGCTACCCTCACCCGCTGGAACAGCGAACTGAGCACCCTCGCCCTACGCCCCAGCCTGATTGTCGAGGTGACCATCGCCTCGCTCATCTCGGCCAGCTTTACCTTCCTGCGCCTCTGGCTGCTCTTCCTCGCCCTGAGCCTCAACCTCGTGCCCCTCTACATGGTCATCGGCGCTTCGGCCCTCATCGCCGTACTCCAGATTCTGCCCATCTCGATCGCAGGTGTCGGTGTACGTGATGCCGTCCTCATCGCGATTCTGCTACCCTTCGGCTATACCACGGAACAGGCTCTCACCCTCTCCGCACTCTTCCTACTCATCAACCTGGAGCAGATCCTGGCCGGCTTCATTGTGTCGTTCTGGTACCCCCTCGGCGGCAAGAGTGATCGCGATCTGGTGCAGCGCCCCTGAAGCGCATGCTACAATAGAGGAGGAGCAGCGTATGGACTCGCTCCTAAGCCCACCCTACGTACACTACGCGTCGGCGTACGATGGGAGTGGACAGATCCGCTTCGCGATACTCTGCCACATCTACCTGCGCGATCTCCTGGCGCACCATCCCGTCTCCGGGCGGCGGCTCCTCGATATGGCCTGTGGTACGGGAACCTTGGCCCTGCTCATGGCCGGAGATGGTTGGGACGTCACGGCACTTGACCGCTCCGCAGCCATGCTGGCCCAGGCGGCAGCCAAGCTCTCTCCCGACCAATCAGTACGCCTGATCGAGGCTGATATGCGCCAACTTCCACCCGAACTGCCCGCTGCAAGCTTCGATCTCGTCACCTGCACCTACGATAGCCTGAATTACATGCTGAATACGGAGGAGCTCGCCGCCTGTTTTCGTGCCGCAGCAGCGGCTCTGGCGCCAGGTGGACTCTACGTTGCCGATATGAACACCCGCCACTTTCTCGAGTTCGACTGGGGCGAGTGTGCAGTTCGCGAGCAGGAGGGCTACATCCAGATCGAACGTAGCCACTTTATCGCCGAGACCGAGAGCAGTTTCATGCTCCTGACCGGCTTTGTGGGTGATGATGAGCAGGGCTACCTGCGCTTTGATGAGGGTCACGTCGAGCGCGCCTACCCGGCAGAGCTCGTTGAGGGGCTCCTACGGTCAGCCGGACTACAGGTAGAGGCGACCTACGACAGCTTTACCCTACAGTCACCAGGCCCAGAGACGCAACGCATCTTCTGGGTGGCGCGACGGGGTGGGGAGGTATAACTGGTGTAAGGAAAGGAGAAGTGATGCCGAACATCATGATCCTGACAACCGGTGGGAGCATCGCAACCCGGCGCGGGCCGATCGTTGCCGGTACGCTGCCCCCCCTCAAAGGTGATGATCTCCTGGCAATGTTGCCACAACATGGCACCGAACTCATCTTTGAAGCCTTTGCCAACCTACCCGGTAGCCACCAGACCCCGGCTGGTGCGCATGAGCTCGCACGCTACGTGGCGACAATCATCGAACGTCCCGAGCTGGATGGGATAGTGATCACCCATGGGACCGATACGCTTGAGGAGAGTGCCTACCTCCTCGACCTCACCCTGTCCGTCACGAAGCCGATCGTCATGACGGGAGCCATCCGTGCCGCGACGAGCCTGAGCTACGATGGACTGAGCAACCTGGCAGCCGCGATCCGTGTGGCTGCCCAGCCGGAAGCAGCCCAACTTGGAGTGGTCGTAGTCTTCGAGGAGGCGATCCACGCCGCCGCCGCGGTGCAGCAGACCCACACCCACGATCGTTCGGCCTTCACCTCTCCTGGGCTTGGCCCCCTGGGCCGCGTCGAGGGTGAACGGGTCTGGCTGGAGCGCCACCCCTGGAGCCGTCAGCAGATCAGCTGTGGGCGGCTAGAGGAGCAGGTTGATCTAATCAGACTGGGGCAAGGGGCGGATGTCCGCCAGTTACGCCATAGTATCGACGATGGCGTAGCCGGCATCGTGATCGAAGCCTTCGGCAGTGGGCGCGTACCACCGTGGTGGCTCCCCCATCTGAGCGAAGCGATCCAGCGTCGCATCGTCATCCTGGTCGCCTCCCGCTGCGGCGCTGGCAGCCTAGGTGACGAGTATGGGTATGTTGGTGCGTTCCACGATCTGCGCCAACTCGGCCTGCTCTTTGCCCACAACCTGAGCGGACCCAAAGCGCGGATCAAGCTCATGTTGGCCCTTGGTGCTACACGAAACCCCGACGAACTACACCACTGCTTTGAAAGATAGTTTATGAGCGTCCTACCACCACCTGAAGAGAAAGCCCGCTACGTCGAGCGGATGTTTGCGCGTATCGCCTCCGGCTACGACCGGGTGAACCGGGTCATGACTTTTGGCCTTGATCAGGGCTGGCGACGGCATGTCGTTGAGCTCGTTGCCCCCCCGATTGGCGGACGTAGCCTCGACGTGGGGACGGGGACCGGCGACTTCTTGCCTGAACTGGCCAGCTGGACACGCCACGGTCTCGCCGTTGGCGTCGATTTTACCCTACCCATGATGCAGGCCGGACAGCCCAAATTGGCCGATCTTGGGCCACATGCCGCCTTCGTTGGTGGCGATGCCCTGCACCTCCCCTTTCCCGACCAGAGCTTTGATGCCATCACTACTGGCTTTGTGATGCGGAATGTGGTCGATATTCGTCAGGCTTTTGCCGAGATGTACCGGGTGGCCCGCCCCGGGGGCATCATGGCTTGTCTGGAAGTTGCCCGCCCGCGTAACCCAATGGTACGCATGGGTCACCGCCTCTACTTCGAGGGCGTGGTGCCCTGGATTGGGCAGATCCTAGGTGGCGATCGGCGGGCCTACACCTATCTACCCCAGTCGGCCCGGGCCTTCCCCGGTCCCGAGCAGCTCGCCGAACTCATGCGCGAGGTGGGCTGGCAGTTTGTCTCTTACCGCTTGCATAGCCTCGGTGCCGTCGCTATCCATGTCGGCGCACGAGTCTAGCTGTATTGTTTCATAAGGTTGGCACAGATGCCCCCCTCCCAACCTCCCCCCGCTGGGGGGAGGATTCCGGCTCCCTGCCCCAACGGGGAAGGGTTGGGGTGGGGGTAAAAGGCGCTAACTCTGTGAAGCAATACATCTAGCAGGTAGCCTTCTTGGGCATGGTTCAATTTTGGCTGCACCGACTTGGTACTACCGGGGCTGGGTTGGCTCTTTTTGTGGAGGGCGAAGACCTCCACACCTCCCGTTTGAACCATGCCTTAGCAAATGATTTATTATGTCAAACGAACCCTACGATGACCCCTCCAGGCGTGAGAGCCTGATGCAGCGGCGCCTACGCAAAGCGCGTGGTGAAGATGTTAGCGATGATCTCGATGAGGTGGGCTACCCTGAGCGCCCACTCAATCTGGGCAACTATCCCCCTCCGCCGATACGGCGGAGCAGCGGCGGGAGCAGTGGCTGTAGTCAGGTGGTACTCATACTTGGCCTAGGGGCCCTCGTAACCCTACTGGTCGCCATGCTGCTCTTTGGCCGCACCCTGAGCGGGATCGGCCAGTTCTTTGCCAATGGCCCTCAACTCCCCGATATCCGCGAGATCATCGTCACCCCCACACCGCAGATCATCAGCGGCGCAGCCGTGGTTCAACGGGTGCGCCAACTCAACCGTCTAGAGACGGCATCCTACACGATTCAGACGGTGATCGAGATCAACCAGAGCCAGGGCAACCCCATTCTCGACTTTTTCGCTGGTGACGCCCTTCTGCTCATTGCCCAGGGCACGGTCATTGCTGGTCTCGATCTGAGTGAACTGAGCAGTGACGATGTGACCGTTGCGCCTGATGGACGCACCATCACCCTGCGCTTGCCCCCGGCAGAGATCTTCTCAATCATGCTCGACAACGAAGCAACACGGGTCTACAGCCGTGACCGTGGCTGGTTTGCCCCCGAGAACAACGATCTGGAGACCCAGGCCCGTCAACAGGCTGAGCAGCAGATCCTGCAAGCAGCGTGCGAGGATGGCATCATGAGCAAGGCGAACGTACAGGCCGAGCAAGCAATGCGCCAGTTTCTCGGGCTGATCGACGGAGTTGAGGTAAAGATTATCGCTGCGCTACCACTCCCTTGTACGGCCCCGTAAGCCCTAGGCGTGCTACAGCAAGCGGAGGCGTTGCGCCTTCAGCACCGCCTGGGTCCGGTCGCGTACCACCAGTTTCGTCAAGAGACTCGAAACATGGTTCTTGACGGTGCCCTCGGTGATCATCAACTGCTCAGCGATCTCACGGTTAGAGAGGCCCGCGGCAAGTTTATGTAGCACCTCCTGCTCCCGTTCAGTGAGCGGCTCATCGAGGGGATCGGCGGGAGCGGTTGGCTGCTCACCGTTCGCCAGGCGTGCAAACTCCGTGACGACCTTACGGGCAATACTGGGCTGCATGAGCGCACCGCCAGCAGCCACAGCGCGCACTGCAGCAACAATCTCCGCGGCAGCGGCATCTTTGAGCATGTAGCCACGGGCGCCGGCCTTCAGGCTCTCAAAAATATAGTCATCCTGATCAAAAGTGGTCAGCATGATCACCCCGAGAGCAGGCTTACGCCGCAGGAGCTCCCGTGTTGCGGCGACCCCATCCAGGTGCGGCATGCGCACATCCATCAGCACCACATCAGGGCATGCCTGTTCGATCAGTGCAATCGCCTCACGGCCATTCCCCACACTCCCGACCACCGTAAGGTCCTGCTCCAACTCCAACAAGCCCTGGAGCCCCTGGCGTACCAGGGTCTGGTCATCTACAAGCAGAATGCGGATCATGAAGCCTCCTGCGTCGCGCCGATCGGGCCTGAGCCCCGGCTACCACCTCCTCAGCATGAGCTACGATGAGGAGTTGATGCAAACAGCGCCTAGGAGGATGGCTATGCTTACTCTTTATGGCCTGTGCGTGGCCTTCCCCACACACTGGCACGCCAATCTGCCATGACGTGCGCATAGACCGCGCGCGTCGCCTGGGCAATTCGCGGCCAGGTATAGTGTTCGCTCACCTCATGTAGGGCAGCAATTGCACGGGTACGTGCAACATCCAGACGATTGAGCGTCGTCACCACGGCATCGGCGAGGGCCTGGGGATGATCGGAGGGCACAACCAGGCCAGTGACACCGTGCTGCACCACCTCACTCAACCCCCCGGCACTACTTACCACCAGGGGGCAAGCGTTCGCCATCGCTTCAAGGGCAACGATGCCAAAGGGTTCATAGAGGGAGGGAAAGATCGCCAGATCGGCAGCATGGTAAAAGCGATCACGATCTTCATTCGCGATGAAGCCGGCAAAGTGAACGCTCGAACTGATCCCCAGGGCAGCCGCCTGAGCCTTCAAGGCATCAAGGCTCTCCCCCATGCCCGCGATCACGAGCCGAGCCCGTAGCCGACTGGTGATCAACGGCCATGCGCTGAGCAGTACGTGGAGCCCCTTCTCGTAGACGATGCGGCCCACATGGAAGACCATGCGCTCATCGTCGGCGACGTAGCGACGGCGAAAACTCAGGCGCTGATCGGCATCGTGAAAGGGACGAGCACTGATATGCACACCGTTGGGGATGATGTCAACCTTGTCGAGGGGAGTCTGAAAATAGTCGTGCAGCTGGTGACCCATAAAGTATGAACAGACGATCACCCGCCAGGCTTCATAGGTCAGGCGCCACTCGAGATCGTTGATCTGCTGCGCATGCGGCCCGTGCAACATACCGCGCCCACGACCACGCTCGGTGGCATGAATCGTTGCCACTAGGGGGATACGCCACAGGTGCTTTAACGCGATTGCCGCCTCGGCAGTAAGCCAGTCATGGGCATGGATCAGATCAAACGGACCAAGCTCATGGTACAGGGCAGTAGCGGCCTGGGTGAGCGTGCGGTTCGTCTCGGCCACGAAGCTGGGGTAATCGGCCCAGGGTCGTTCCGAAACAGCGACACGATGGATAGCTATCCCGTCAAACTGCTCAACATAGGCACCATCACGTAAACGGGGAGCAACTACCGAGATACGTACACCCTGGTCGGAGAGGACAGGAAGGAGTTCCGCAACATGCCGACCGAGGCCACCAACGATGTAGGGAGGATACTCCCAGGCAATCTGGAGGACGTGCATAACGCAGCGATTATAGCACTGCCGGCGCACCGTCACAAGTTGCGATCTTCTCGGGGGAGCGAGGGTGTCTTGCCCTCGTGGTGCCCCCCCCCCCGCACGGGGAAGCGCTGTGGTTATCCTGCCGTTTCAACGGTGAAGAGTTACCACAGCCGTTGCACTTGACAACGCCAGTCAACGTAATTACAATGTGTATCCTTTAGTCAGGGGGCTGTGCTATGAGTACGGTAATCAAGACACGTCTGATTCGCATTGGCAACTCGCATGGCATCCGTATCCCGAAAACCGTCCGCGACCAAGTCGGCTTAACCGACGACATCGAGATCGAGATCCAAGGATCCCAGCTCATCGTTCGCCCAAGTGGTGCACCGCGGGCCGCCTGGTCCGTGCAGTTCCGCCAGATGGCGGCGCAGGGCGACGACACCCTGCTCGATGCGACTCCACCATCGACCGATTGGGACGATTCCGAGTGGGAGTGGGCATGAACCGTTTCGATGTCTATCTCGTCGCGCTCGATCCCACCATCGGTGTCGAGATCCAGAAGACGCGCCCCTGCCTCATTATCTCGCCCGATGAGATGAACGCCTACATCCAAACCGTGATCATCGCGCCGATGACCACCAAAACGCGCGACTATCCCACACGGGTCGCGACCCGCTTCGCGGGGAAAGCGGCCCACATTGTCCTAGATCAGATCCGGACCGTGGATAAGCGTCGCCTGGTCAAGCAACTAGGCCGCATCACCCCAGCGACTCAGGCGAAGGTCCTCGCTGTCTTAGCAGAGCTGTTTGCGGAGTAGGCGTTGGAGGGATGGGTTCAAGGCGGCTCGACCATCATACGGAAAGTGTTGGGGGCCACACGCTCTACAAAAGATCTGAAGTTCCGTGAGCGCGAACCGCACCCGATAGAGATGGCATCGGCATCCGCACCTATGGTGTGACATCAAAGAGCGGAGCGTTCGTTCTGCTATGCTCTCAACTTCTCTACGAGAAGATACACACGAGTAGCGGTCGTACGAGGCCAAGGCGCATCCGGATTTGAGTCCAGACGACGGGCATGGTTAATGGCATGGGGTATGTAGGACGCTAATGTACCAACGTTATAACTCGCCTTATCATACTGCCCTAATAACCGCGTTAAATCCTGTTTACAGGCTTTTACCGTAGGTGGTGCTGAAGGATGTTCTTGGTGCAAAAGCAGCCACAATTCAAAACAGGGATTGCTTACGGCAACTCGGAACCCTGATCGATTACATTCATGGCAAAGTTCATGCAAAGCCTCTTCACCCCAACTATCAACATCCACCACCACCCACAATTCATCGCCTTCTTCCACACCTGCATCATGAATATGACGGCGTAAACGTCTTAATACATGCTTCGGAGCAGATTCACCCTCCCGAGTAGGGAGAACACAAACTTGAACGTTTTTTCGGAAATCATCATTCTTAAATAACTCAAAATAGATCTTCTCAGTTTGTTTTCCTTCCGTAGCTATAACAAACCGCTTGCGTCTCGTCAAATAAGGTTTTGGACGCTCAAAACGTTTACGAGGCATACTAATCCTCTAACAGCACAGCCTCACCACTACGTTGCTTTTGGTTTGGAAGGCGAAGGTATTGAGTATTACCGATAAATGGAATCCCTCCATACCTCCCAATAAGATAATCTTTGCGAATATCTTTATCGTAACGTGGCTGAAAATCACTCAACGAGTATAAATCAGTAGATCCATCACCTTTCTTTTCTACAAACCAAATCTCATCTCGACGCAAAATCTCCAGATCAAGCAGATGAGTCTCATGCGTTGTCACAATAAGTTGGCATGGTTTTTGAGCATTTGAGGCGTCCAAATGCATATCAACTATCATGTTCGTCAAATGAGGATGTAGACTTCGACCAACTTCATCGATAATGTAAACCTTCTCTGTATCACTTCCCACGGTCAGATCATACAGCATCGGGACGAGGTCGAACAACCGCTGCGTCCCATCAGACTCCTCGTGAACCTCGAATATTGCTTCCGAAACAGAGGTGTTCCCTGAGTGAACAGTGGTTAGTTTCACTACACGAAGCTCATCACCTCGTTTCGTGATAACATGGCGAGCACCATTACTGTTTCGGACGACAGTAGCACTACCATCATCTATTTGCTCTTGCATGTGCCTAATCATTTCTTCAGGCAAATCAGTTATTGTATCAATACCCTCTTCTTGTGTCTTAATATTCGAAATACCTGTTCCAGCATTTTTTAGTACACGCGCCAAAAACTCTCTGAACTCCTCATCGGCACCTAAGCGAAGTTCAAGATCCCGATACGCTGTTGTAGGCTCAATAACTTGTAGTGTTCTTCGGAACCAGTTGGAGATTGGACGAAAGCGATCCATGTTTCGCTCTATAGTCTCCCTGAGAAATAACTGGTTTGGTCGCGTTCCCTGGACAATAAATTCCAAGAATAAGCGATCTTTATCAGAAAGCTTCTCAATAAACGCCCCCCATTCCACTTCAACCCTACCCTTCTCAGAGGTGGTACGCGAAAATAGCAGGACTTCCCCGGAATTAGTAGTGGTGTATAACCGCTCCCATGGTATTTCAGATGGAGTAACTGCAAAAGAATAGAGATAATTCGTATTTTTTGCTCTAAATTCAATTTCAAACTGAGCCGGCTTGTGCATACATTCGGCATCTAATTTGAATCTTTTTACAGGAATTTTAGTTTCTGGGCTGATGCTAGTAACAACTAGGAAACGGGCAAATTTGATCGCTTTAACTAGGTTAGATTTTCCTGCAGAGTTAGCACCATAAATCACCGCTGAACGTAGAATATTTGGGTGATTCCGAGATGCAGTTCGGAATATGTGGTGAGAATGAATACGCTCATTCGAGGCAACCATAAACAACTCGGCTTTTTCTTTGAAGGACAGAAAATTGGATACAGAGAATCGAATCAACATATAGTCTCCCTAGGTGCATCAGATGAGAAAATTTCTCGCACCGTAACAGATAAATAGATTATAGTAGCTAGATATGTACATTACAAGCGAAAATTTCATAATAGGTGTAGGCATGAGGCGAAGCCCTCCACGAAAAAACCCAACCCAGCCCCGGTGGCACCAGCGTGGCAATTGCGTGGACGCTCTGCTCGAGCGCGAACCGCACGGTGTTCCGCGACACGCTCCGGATTGTGGAGGCTCGGCACGTGATCGGCGAGCTGCTTCGCCGAGAATTGGACGAGCGGCGGGTCGGCCGCCACACCTCCCCGACCGCTATGATCGAGCCAGGGGATGGCCGGGGGCAAACTCGATCAGGTCCCAGCGGTTGCCGTAGAGATCCTCAAACACGGCCACAGTGCCGTACTCCGCCTGCTTCGGCTCGCGCACGAACATGACGCCCTTAGCGCGCATTGACTGATAGTCACGCCAGAAGTCGTCTGTGCGGAGGAACAGGAATACCCGCCCGCCAGCCTGGTTGCCGACAAAGCGCTCCTGCTCCGACGTCACGGCCTTCGCCAGTAGCAATGTGGTGCCGTGAGTACCGGGCGGAGCCACAACGACCCATCGCTTGCTCTGCTCGGGCTGCGCCGTGTCCTCGATAAGCGTAAAGCCGAGCTTCTGGGTGTAGAATGCGATCGCTTCGTCGTAGTCCCGGACGATGAGGGCAATGTGCATGATCGACTGGGCCACTCCGCGCTCCCGTTCTGCCTCCGGCACTACCGTTCACCAGTCCCCAACCCGGTTTACCTTACGCACTGGCTGTACCTGCGAGATCTAGCGGTAGTTTAGGCGCAAATCATAACATACCTCGGCTGGTGGCGGGCTACGCCCTCACCTCCCATAGGAGTAGCATGCGTGCAGGACAACTCATCCAGGTGGATTGGGGGGCCGGAGCCGTGGCGGGAACACTGGTGCTGGCCCTCCATGGCTGGCTGACCGATCGGTACCAGCTACCCGGCGGGTTGGTGCTGCTGATCGGGCTCGCAAACCTCGCCTACGCCTGCGTCTCCTTCACCCTTGCACGGTTTAGCCGGGGCGATAGGGTGCCGCTCCTCCGGGTCGTTGGCCAAGGCAAGCCGCTCGGCAGCGGCCTCAGGAAGCCGATAGTCCTCCAAGCGGTCCTCATCGCGGTCGAGCCACTCGGGCTGGCGAAGGCTGAGTAGCCAGTCGGGTGCGACAAGCGCCAGACCGTTGAGGGCGTGGCGCAGGGTCGAGCCGACACACGCCAAGCGATTGAGGGCGCGCACCGCGGCGAGCACATGGGTCGAGTCACTCCG
The DNA here is from genome assembly GCA_903915775.1 of uncultured Chloroflexota bacterium. Classification (GTDB taxonomy): domain Bacteria; phylum Chloroflexota; class Chloroflexia; order Chloroflexales; family Chloroflexaceae; genus Viridilinea. The sequence goes on from CAIWUD010000345.1 coordinate 20,488, forward strand.
CTGGCACCCGCAAGCGTGAAGCAGGCCGTGCTCACGAAATTGGCTGAGCAAGCTGTCGAAGCGCAGATGCTCGGCGTTGCCAGCGACCAGGCGTGTGCGAAACTCACTGAGGACAGATGCGTCAAAGCCAGCATAGGTCAGCGGCAAGGCCAGCAGATATTTCTAGTCAATGCGGCTACGGAACCGCATCGGCAGCTTGTTCGTCAGAGAGCCGCTCGGCGAACTGCAGGATGGCACTCAGGGCGAGGCGTGCGGGGTCTTCACCTGGCTGGCCGGTATAGGAGAAGAGGTGCTGAACGTCGGAGTTGTGGAACAGTGGCCCGAAGGTATCGCGCAGCAACAGATAGGTGTTGGCGCTGGCACCGGGGGGTGGCCACGACGCCACGTACGCGGGGTAGCCGGATCTGGGGCAGGAACCAGCTATCGGTGCTGGGCAACCTAGCGCGAGATCAGTGCGCGTGATCCGGTATATCGGTGCTCGTCCCGCGGGTTCCGCCAGAGCTGCATCGCGTTATCCTGGCCCGCAGCCAGCTGCTGTTCGAGATAGGGGATGAAAGATTCGAGTTTACTGCGCCCGGCGCGGCGGGTGCCCCGCTCGGGAAACGGCGTCGTGCTAACGACAAACCTGGTCTTCTCGGAGTGGGACCGGATCTTCAAGAACCCCATGACCACGCTGGCGGCGATTGACCGGGTAGTCCACCACTCAGTGATCTGAGCCATGATGGGTCTGGAGAGCTACCGGGCCCGTGCGGCCAGTGCTCAGAAAACGACCGCTGCGCCCCCACCGCCGGCCGCGTCCTGACCACCTGCCAAAGGAACGTTTTCATTGTCATCAGGGTAAAGAATTGAGCGTCGCTTGACAGCCTATCACAACAAGCATTGGGGCGAGGCCCGGGCGGTGATGGAACATGGGGTACGACAGGGTGTTCGGGTCAACCGCCAAGCCCGTCGGCAGCAGCGCGAGACGGTCGTACCGCCGGGGGAACCCACCGGAGCAGGCGTGCCGGAAGCGCCGGCCCCCGTGCGCCCGTCAGATCCACCACCAGATTCACCCGCCGCACCTGGGCCCAAGCCGGTGTATCCGTGGCGCAAACCCTGGAGCGTGCGCCGCCAGCGCGAACTGGCCGGTACTGCCTAGCCCCGAAACGTTACGTCGCACCCCGCACGCGCGCACACGTACATGTCTATTGGAACCAAGCCTTGGTGCGAAGCGTGCGTAAGCGCAACAGGTCAATGTCGGCCAGACTTGTCAGGTGGAGATCGGCAGGTGGGATTGGCAACTGCCCTGTTACTACCCCCGGCACAGCGACGACCGGGCAGCCAGCTGCACGTGCTGCGTGGATACCGTTGGGTGAGTCTTCTAGCACCAGGCACGCTGCAGGTGGTAGATCGAGGCGTGCTGCAGCCAGGAGGAAGAGGTCAGGGGCCGGTTTGGTGACGCGTACATCATCAGCGGTGAGGACGGCGCGGAAGTAGTGGCGTACAGCGAGCCGCCCTAGCCAACCCTCGACCCAGGAGCGGTTACTACTGCTAGCTACTGCACAGGGCATACCTTCAGCGGCTGCAGCTTCCAGCAGTTCAGCAACACCGGGTAGTAGCCCGAGATCAGCGCTCAGCTCATGCTTGAGTACATCACGTCGGGCTAGGATCTCGTCACGCGCTGCCGCAACGAGAACCGCCTGATAGGGGTCGCGCTCGTTGAGTAGTTTGACCATGTGGGCGTGGGGGTCGAAACCGTTATTTGTACCCAGGGCAGGCGCCCAATCCTCAAGGCGTAGTTCAAGTGCATAGTCGGTGTAGACCATCTGCCAACTGGTGAGGGTCGGGCTTTCCGTGTCAACCATGAGACCGTCAAAGTCGAAGATCAGTGCCGCAATTTCCATGGACTCCTCATTTATTGGCATATAACCTGTAGGCTACGCCAATGTCGCTGTCTGGCGTTACCAAAGCTGAGTTGGGGGGGTTGCGGAGGGCTGCGCCCTCCACGCCTCCCGTAAGCAGGCTCGGTTGGCTTTTTGCGGAGGGCTGCGCCCTCCACGCCTCCCGTAAGCAGGCTCGATTGGCTTTTTGCGGAGGGCTGCGCCCTCCATGCCTCCCGTAAGCAGGCTCGATTGGTTTTTTTGCGGAGGGCTGCGCCCTCCACGCCTCCTGCGTCTTACCCGTTGATACGCTCGACCACATAGTCGGCGAACGCAAACGCACTGGTGAAGGCTGGTGAGATAGCATTCAGCACATGGATCGAGTGTTGACCACGTTCGACCACAAAGTCCATTTCCAAACGACCAGCCCGGGTATCGACCAGTTGTGGTCTGATGCCCACCTTGGGGGTCGGCTTGATCCACTCTGGCTCCAGCTGATCAACCAGTTTGCGTGCGGCCGCAAGGAAGCGCGATTGTAGGTAGTGTGGAATCTCGCTATGGACGAGGTTGCGAAAGTGTTGGGGGTTTGTGATGTAGAGCCTAGCGAGCTCTACCCCAATAGTGAGCGCCTCCAGGGGACGTGCGCCTTTGATCAAGCCGTAGTTCTCGCGCCCGAGGCCAGGGATGGCCGTGGGACCAATGTAGACATCGTTGTTAATGACCCGGGTGAAGTGAATACCGAGAAAGGGGAGCAAGGGGTTGGGCACCGGGTAGATGCTGCTCCGCACCCGATCAGCAGCCTCGGGGGTGAGTTTGTAGTAGATGCCCTTGAAGGGTACGAGCCGATAGTTGCGCCCGACGTCAGCCATGTGCGCGACACGATCGGCGTATGCGCCGGCAGCATTGATCAGGAGACCGTAGCTGTAGTGGCGTGTCTGGGTCTGGGCAACGCACCCAGCATCATTGATCGCCGTGAGCGTCTGAGCGGTCTCAATACGTACCCCCTGCTGCTGGAGCTGTGTGCGTAGGGTGTTGAGTAGCGCCACGCTATCGATAACCGCGGTATCGGCGCAGAAGATTCCTCCAAACTCGGCACGGGCGTGGGGCTCGAA
>CAIWUD010000346.1 GCA_903915775.1 uncultured Chloroflexota bacterium
CCAGGAGAAGTGTGAACAGTTCCCAACGCGTTAGAGTTGACGTGGGATGCGAAACGGGTTACGATACGCCGAGCTAGAGCCTACGGTAGTACCTCTGTACCCCGGATAGCAGCAAAATCGGCTACCAGCACCGTTGTTCACCCTTAGGTCAGCCACAGCGTTTGCTTACGTCGCATCGTGGCCTCGCGGGTGAAGGGTGAACGGGTACACACCGACGGCAGCGACATCTCCAGCAGATCAAACAGCCTGAAGGAATATCTACCATGGATGCACTGCTACCACTGCTCCAACGGACTCACGCCATCTACGGTCGTGAGGTACTTGCACTCATCATCGTTGCCGCCGCGATCTACCTGAGCGTCACCTACAAACCAGAGGCTGCCCCGGGGGCCGTCGCCCGTATCTTCCCCGTGCTCGTCGATATCCAGGTTGGCATGGGGATACTCTACTGGATCTACCTCCTGTTCGCCTCGCCCATTCGCGACTACTATCTGAGCTTCCCCTTCATTCTGCACCCCATCCTGGGGATTGTTGCGGCAGGCCTGGCCCACATGGCGGTTGGGAAGAATAACCCTCTCCGTGGTCTGGGGCGCTGGGCACCTATGGCTTCACTGGCCGTGCTGCTGATCCTGGTGCTGAGCAACGTTGCCGTGGTGATGGTGGCTCGAACCTCGTAGCCGCTACTTGTACTGCTGCATAAGGTTGGTACAGATGCCCCCCTCCCAACCTCCCCCCGCTGGGGGGAGGATTTCGGCTGTCTACTCATGAGCCCGGAGGCATACCACCTCCGGGCCTGTTGTATTGCGTTCAGATCGCCTCATTGCGTTTCAGCGACTCGTAGAGCGCCCTCGTCTCGGGGAGCGGCTCAATCCCAAGCTCATCGCGCAGAGCTTGGCTACAGCGCACGTAGCTGCGCAGCGCCTGTGAGCGACTACCAGCACGGGCATGTGCGCGCATCAAGATCTGGTACGCCTCTTCGTGGCAGCGCTCACGCCGCAGCAGTTGCTCACAGAGCTGAACCGCCTCAGCATGATCGCCTTCATCGCTGAGCCGGGCCGCATAGCGCGTTGCTGTGGCCAGGTAACGTGCGGTGAGCCGCTCACGCTCCTCGATCGTCCAGGCGTCGTAGAGCGACTCGGCAAGGTAGTCACCCCGGTAGAGGTGTACAGCTATCTGTTCGTTATGTCGAGCAAAATCACGATCGCTGCTACTCGAGGCGGTCGACCGCAGCTCAAACTCATCAACATCGATCCAGACGCCGTACGAGGGGGCAAAACTATACGCGAGTCCCTGGCGGCGGATGAAGAATGGGGCGACGCGGGGCGGGCGTGCCGGCTCAAGCGCACTATTCAGCGCGTTGAGCGTCACTTTAAACTGGCGCTCCGCTGCCTCCAGATCGGCTTCAGGCCAGAGCCAGCTGCAGATCTGCTCACGCTGAACCCACTGCCCACGGTGGGTGATCAGCAGTTGAAAGAGTTGACGGGCCTTTTCGCGCTGCCACTCGCGGGCGTGAATCTCCCGCGGGCCGCGCCAGACACGAAAGGTAGCAAACAGCTGGATGCGCAGCGTATAGCCAGGGTGGTACTCCTCAACCGTATCATCGGCAGCAATGGTAGGAAAACCCTGGCGGAGTAGCGCCTGAGCCAGTTCCGCGTGCGGGGCAAGCGCTCGTCCGCGGAGCAGCAGCGGCACAAGCAGCGCCATGTCTCGTGGTCCGAACAGGCTGGGAGCAATGAGCACACCACTGTAGCCATGGGTAGCCACGGCGCTGAAGAGCTGTTCAAGCTCGCTATCCACACTCGGGCTCGCCGTCTGGAGGGCAGCGATCGCACGCCAGAGTCTGGTGAGGGCCAATCCATAACTGTCGCCACCGCGGGCAAAACGCTGACGAGCCTGTTCAAGCCACTCACTGGCCCGTCGATCGCCTGCAGCTACTGCAGCGCCACCAAGGGCGAGCAGGATCAGGGCAGCAGTCCAC
>CAIWUD010000347.1 GCA_903915775.1 uncultured Chloroflexota bacterium
CAGCCAGGATCACCATCAGACTGATGATCACAAAGACGACTAGAAGGGTAGCCATGATGGATACAGCTGAAGGTGAACGCTGGCTCGACGGGTAAGATCCCTGGTAGCGGTAGCTCATGATTAGTGATGCCCTCCAGCGTGCAGGCTATCGAAGTTGGGGTCGTGGAGCGGTAGCAGTTGGGCTTGCTGCATGTTCCAGGCCCAGACCGCCAGCCAGATACCGGTAATCCCAAGTGGGGCTGCCAGGTTCACCCAGGAGACCTCACTGATCGTTGCATGGAACTCGGGAAGAATAATCCAACTGATATCAACTAGTCGGAAGAGCAAGATCCATGTGGCGATAACGCCCAGGTAGCGCAGACTCCGCTTCGGCTTGCGCCCAAGGAGGGCGAAGAAGGGTCCCGCAAAGGCGAAAGCCATCAGCATGAGCGACAAGGTCAGCCAGCCACCCTCTTGTCGTTTGACATACCAGGGCGTGAACTCGGCGACATCGCCCGACCAGGTGATCACAAACTGGCTGAAGCTCATGTAGGTCCAGAGCACGGTGAAAGCAAAGAGTAGTTTCCCCAGGTCGTGGAAGGTTTTTGTCGGCACATGCTCCTCGATCAACGGAGCCGTGCGCAGCTGGTTCAGCGCCAGAAGCAAGAAGGCGAGTACCGAGAGCCCGGCGTTCACCATGTAGTGAGCGCCATACATGGTCGAGTACCAGTGGGCATCGAGTGACAGGCCAACATCCAGAGCGAAGAAGGTCACGCTAATGACGAAGAGGGCAATTCCGATGCCACTCAGCATGCGCATGCGAGTTGCGCTTGCCACCGCATCAGTTCCGCGATCCTGCTGGAGCGACCAGGTACGGAGCAGAATGGCCAGAGTACTCCAGATAGCGAAGTAGATCACCATGCGCGAGGCAAACCAGATCGGGCTCATCCAGGGCACCTTATGGGCAATCAGGGGGTCAAACTCCGGACTTCCCGGCGTGATCAACGCGGGATCAGCCCAATGGTAGATAAAGTGCTCGAGCCTGATCGGACCATTGTAGGCCACCATGATGACTGGCAAGCTCAGGATGAAGAAGACGGGCATTGCCAGTGCTCCAGCCTCCAGCATTCGGCGTACGCTGATCCCCCAGACGCCGCCAGTGAGGTGCTGGAGCATCAGGAAGCCGAGACAACCGAGAGGGAAGGCCATCGCGAAGTAGAAGCCATAGATGTAGGACTCGGCAAACTGCAGTGGGCTCAACGTGAACCCCACCGCCAGCAGAGCGAGACCGATCACTGCAGCGCCGATACCGAGCATCTGGAGCCGATTCAACTGGGGGATCCTGGTACGCGGGAGCGTCGAAGTCGCCATACTCGATAACTTTCCAGGTAAGTGCCTTTGTAACACGATGAGACGGTCAAGCCCGTTGGAAGCAGCTCTGAGGTGCGGTTCCGCTACGCAGCCCCTCCTCACCAGCAGCTTGTTGCTATTTCCCCAGATTGCCACGTTGGTCCGGTGGGACATCGTCAGGCGTGGCATTCTGGCTCAGCTGAAGGGCTCGAATGTAGGCAGCGATAGCCCAGCGATCCTCGGCGCTGACACGTGACGCGTACGAGTACATCGACTGGTAGCCACCCTGTGCCGGATCACCACGGTAGACGCCTACCGTCATGACGTTGAACAAGTGACCAATCGGAGCCTCACGCAGGCGCTGCTGATGGAAGTTAGCCGGAACGATGCCACCGCGCTGCGCAATCACACTCTTCCCAAAGCCTGCTTCGCCGTGGCAGACTGCGCACCAGATATTGTACTGGGCCTGACCACGCTCAAGGAGCTCACGAGTCAACTCTACGGGCAACCGGTCGCCCTCAACGCCATCAACGAGACCGGTGGCGAAATAGTCATCGGTCTGAGCCTTGCCCACCGCGACAGCACCAGCAACATTGGGACGCGAACCACGCCCATCAGCGAAGAAACTGCTCGGCTCATAGGTCTGAATTTTGGGCTGGTTGTACATGTCGAAGTGACAAGCCGATAAGAGCAGGGTTAGGAGCGGAACCCAGCCATAACGGATGAAGCGTACCAGCGCGTGCGGGCGTTGCGTCTGCATCGTCGTCCCCTGATGTGCAAATGGGCGGGTGTAGCCTTAGTGCGGAGGGCGTCGCCTTACGCCAAAGACCCCAACCCAACCTTGGTCGTGCCAGAGCGTGCCGTCGGCATAGCCAACACTGAACCACACCTAGTGAGCAATCTCAGAGACCTGGAGTGGACCGAGGGTGCGCAGGAATGCCGAGGTCTGGGCACGGTCGAAGAGCGGATCAGTGGCTTCGATGCAGAGGAAGAACGCATCTTGCGAAGCTCGCTCGAAGCGTGGTACGTTGAATACCGGATGGTACGGGCTTGGCAGACCATTGAGCACGACCATCGAGATAGCGGCAGTAAAAGCGGCCAGTAAGATCCCCAACTCAAAGGTGATCGGGATCATTGATGGCCAGTTAGTGATATCCAGAGGACGACCACCAATGTTGTAGGGATAATCGACGATATTCCCGATGTACTGGAGGATGAAGCCGCTGCTAGCCCCAACCAGGCCGGCGATCAACACCAGACGTGGGATACCCGTATCACCTGGTGCCACCTCTTCGATAACCTCCTCAATCGGGAACGGTGAGAAGGCATCCATCTTGCTATAGCCGGCATGTTTTGCAGCATGAGTGGCTGCGACGAGCTGCTCGGGAGTCTTGAACTCCGCCATCATGCCGTAGATATCACTAGCTCGGTTCTGCATAGTTCTGCTTCTACTATCCAGGCGGGTCAGGGGTAGAATGACCTACCCCCGGAGTACCGCATCACTGAAGGAGATCCCCCACTCGCGTTGAGATCTTAATCGGCCACACCGCCATGGCCATGTGCCTGATGGGTATCGTGCGCCTTGCGCTGGAGGCGCTGACTCTCCTGGTACTGGAACAGGCGCATCTCGAAGATATTGATCATCGGCATCACGCGGATGAAGAGGAAGAGTAGCGAGAAGAAGAGCCCAAACGTCCCCAGGTAGAGCGACCAGTCCCAGAACGTTGGGTGGTACTGAGCCCACGAGGAGGGCAAGAACTCACGCTCAAGGGAGATGACGATGATGACGTAACGCTCAAGCCACATACCGACACTCACTAAGAGTGAAATCACGATGAGTGCCGGGATATTCTGGCGTACCCGCTTGAACCAGAGCGGCTGAATGGCCAGGGCATTGCAGAAGAGCAATCCCCAGTAAGCCCAGGAGCTCGGCCCATTCAGGCGGTTGAAGAGCAGGTACTCCTCATACGTACTACCACCATAGAGTGAGGCCCAGACCTCCATGAAGTAGCCATAGACCACGATCATCCCGGTTGCCAGCATCACCTTCGCCATGACATCGAGGTGGCGCATGGTGATGTAGTTCTCGAAGCCGTACCATTTGCGTACCGGGATCATCAAGAGCAGCACCATGGCGAAGCCTGCGAAGACGGCACCAGCTACGAAGTAGGGCGGGAAGACCGTCACCTGCCAACCGGGGACCTGCGAGATAGCGAAGTCGAGCGAGATGATCGAGTGAACCGAGACAACCAGAGGGGTTGAGAGGCCAGCCAGGAGGAGTGAAGCCATCTCATAGCGGTGCCAGTGGCGGGCTGAACCGCGCCAACCAATGGCTGCCACCCCATAGATACGCTTGACCCAGATGTTTGTCGCCCGATCGCGGAGGGTAGCAAAGTCGGGGATGAGACCGACCAGCCAGAAGACAAGCGAGACGCTCGCATAGGTCGAGATAGCAAAGACGTCCCAGGTGAGGGCACTACGAAACTGGGGCCACATCCCCAGGGTATTGGGGTAGGGTGTCAGCCAGTAGAAGAGCCATGGGCGTCCTAGGTGGAGGATCGGGTAGAGACCGGCGCAGGCGACGGCGAAGAGGGTCATCGCCTCAGCGAAGCGGTTGATCGAGTTACGCCAGCCCTGGTTGAGTAGCAGCAGGATCGCCGAGATGAGCGTACCAGCGTGGCCAATACCAATCCACCAGACGAAGTTGATGATATCCATGCCCCAGCCGACCGGGATGTTGATACCCCAGATACCGACGCCTCTGATGAAGAGCCAGCCGACTGACGCGAAGAAGACCATCAAGAGGGTGAAGGCTACGGTAAAGCCGAGCAGCCAACCGCGTGGGGTCTTGAGCGGCGCGGTCAGCGGGACGTCACCGATCTTGCTCGTGATCGATGCATAGGTCTCACCTGGTAAGAGGTAGGCCTCTCCCGGGTCTGACGGTGGGCTTGTTCGGATGGGTTGCGCCTGTGCCATCGGCTATCCTTGCTAGAGTCTACTGGTTTGCCAGCGGGCTTCCTCGTTATCCGTGACTCTCATGCTCCTCAGGTGCCAGTGCTGCATTGAAGTTACGCACGCGTGCGAGGTAGGTGGTGCGTGGAACGACGTTGAGCAGACCGAGCAGGCCGTAGTTGTGGTACTCTGCCTTCCATTTGGCGACACGACTACCAGGATCGTTGATGTCGCCAAATACGATGGCTTGTGTAGGACAGGCCGCCTCACATGCGGTGACAATGGCACCATCGGCGATCGTGTACTCACTTGCACCTGCCTGTACGGCAGCTTTCTTCGCCGCTACACGTGCTGCGCTAATGCGCTGCACACAGTAGCTACACTTCTCCATCACTCCGCGATTGCGCACCGACACCTCAGGGTTACGCTGAAGTTCGAAACTGGGAACATCCAGGCGGGTGTACTGGAGGAAGTTGAAGCGGCGGACTTTGAAGGGGCAGTTGTTCGAACAGTACTTCGTCCCAACGCAGCGATTATACACCATATTGTTCAGCCCCTCGTAGTCGTGAACAGTTGCTGCCACCGGGCAGACCACCTCACACGGGGCTTTCTCACACTGAACACACGCGAGTGGCTGCAAGAAGGTGTCGGGGTTGTCCAGATTACTCCCGGCGTAGTAACGATCGATACGTAGCCAGTGCATTTCGCGTCCAACCGCGACCTGATCCTTCCCCACAATCGGGATGTTGTTCTCAGCCTGGCAGGCGGCGACACAGGCATTGCAGCCGATGCAGGCGTTGAGATTAATCGTCATGCCCCAGGCATTACGTCCGGCGTAGTCGACACCAGGCTGGACGCTCTGGTAACCCTCGCCCCCCGGACCCGGTTTGTCCGAGCCATACTCTTCTTTGTACACCTCTTTGGCGATGTACTTAGGATCCTCTTTGAAGCGGTCGAACACACCAACCCGATAGATATCGCGCCCCTCGAGGGTCCAGTGGTTCTGGGTTGAGACCAGTTGGTAGCGCTGATTGGCGTTGAGCAGGGTGACATCACGCGCAAACCACGGAGCGTCGCTCGTGCGGATGGGGTAGCTATTGGCACCGACATTGTCACCGACCTGACCAGCGGCCGTACGACCATAGCCGAGGGTCACCGTGATCGAGTCATCGGCGTGGCCAGGGGTGAGCCAGATAGGGAGCTGCATGCGGCCACCGCGGTGCTCGATCGTGATCAAGGTGCCATTCGCAGCGGTAATGCGTTCTAGGTTGACCTGACGTTGCTGCGCATCGGGATCGGCCAGGGGATTACCACCTCCCGCGAAGCCGAGGCCGAGACCGAAGAGGCGATCGGCGGTACTAGGACTCATGAGCGCTGCATTATCCCAGACCAGTTTGGTGAGTGGGCGGGGCAGTTCCATGAGCCAGCCGTTGTTGGTATAGCTCCCGTCGTAGACCGAGGGGTCAGGACGGAAGACAATCTCTGGGCCATCGACCAGGGTTGGGGTTGGGAGTGCACGAATGGCTGCGCTATCAAGGGTCGGAGTCACACGAGGAGCGGCGCTCTCACTCACGACACCATTGGCGAGGGCCCCTTGCCAGAAGGCTTCAAAGTTACCATTTGCCCCTACCTGCTCCTGCCAGTGTGCCCGAACCAGATCGTAGGGACGGGCGTCGGGCTGGCCAAGGAGTGCGGCGAGGAGTTCATGGCTAGTCTTCCCGCCGTAGATCGGTTCGATCAGTGGCTGGATGATGGTGGCTGTTCCATCGAAAGCCCGTGCGTCGCTCCAACTCTCGAGGAGGTGAGCGGCAGGGATATGCCACGAAGCGAGCCTGGAGGTCTCGTTGACATAGAGGCTGTGGTGGATGAGGAGGGGCACACGGCTCAGGGCATCGGCAACCCGGAGATCGCCGGGAGCATCATAGGCGGGATTCCCACCGATGATGATCAGGGCTTCAACGGTACCGGCATTGATCTCAGTGACGAGACCGGCAAGTTCACTGATCTGCTGGGCAGGACGCGCCTCGACGGGTTCGGTATAGATAACGGTGCGGCCAACATTCCCCAGTTCAGCATTGATAGCATGGACAAGGGCGTGGACGGCAGCAGGTTGCTGATCACCGGCGATGACGAGGCTCCTGCCGCGGTGGGCCTCAAGATCTTCAAGGAGGTGGGTGAGGAATTTACTTGCGGCCTCTGGCAGTTCTAGGGACGTACCCAGGCCAAGGCGTGCAGCGAGGCTCTGGGTGAACGCTGCAATGTTACTCGCCTTCAGCGGTAGACGATGATCAGCAGTGGCGCCGGTTGTTGAGGGGGTTGCCTCAACCACATAGAGCCGATTCATCTCGCTACTACTCTTCGTAACGCGGCGTCCATCGGCAAAGATGCGGGCGTAGGCAACAAAGCCAGGACTGGGCGCAAGGAAGTCGGCGTCAAGGGCGACGACAACTTGCGCCTGGCTGAAGTCGTAGTGGGTAGCAATCGGAGCGCCGAAGGCCAGGCGTGCCCCTTCGTGAACATGATCGCGGTTCACTGGCTCGTACTGGTACCAGCGTGCCGCAGGGAATCGGCTCTGGAAGGCTGCCAGTTGGGCAGCGAGGGTAGGCGATGTCACCGTTGTCGTCAGGATGCGCAGCCCAGCGCCGCCCGTCGCCTGCTGAGCGCTCAGGCTATTGGTGAGCGTAGTGACAAAATCGCCCCAACTGCTTGGCGCACTGAGGTTGAGCAGCTGCTGAGAGCGATCGGGGTCGTACATCGTCAGGATCTCAGCCTGTGCGAAGAGATCGGTGGCCCCAAGACTCGCAGGGTGGAGTGGGTTCCCCTCGATCTTGGTTGGGCGACCATCATTGGAGCGCACAATGATACCCGTCGCGTAGCCGCTGAGAGTTAGCGCGGAGGCGTAGAAGTTAGGGATACCGGGGGTACGACCTTGGGGTTGGCGGTTAAAAGGTGCAATCTGTTCAGGTGGCATGTAGGTGCAGCCCGTGACGCCAGCGAGGGCGAGCGAGGCACCCATCAGCTTGAGGAAGGTACGCCTACTCAGGGCATCACCGTTAAACTCGGCAGCACCGCGAGGAAATTCGCGCTCGAGCAGATCACGGAAGGTGGGTGAGTCGGCTAGTTCATCAAGTGAGCGCCAGAACTGCTTACCGTGGCTACTCCGCAACTGCTCACGGACAGTCTCAAGATCGGGGGTGGAGGTATGACTCGTCATAAACAAGATGCCTCGACGGGGCGCAGAACTCTGCGCGCCAACTGTGCAGAACTACGTTGCGGGTATGGTACACGCCACTCAACGTGACGATCTTGCGGGAGGCGTGGAGGGCGAAGCCCTCCACAAAAAACCAACCTAACCTTGACATCGCCAGGCCGAACCGTGCCCAAGGCATGTTTCAAACCGGCTTGACCATCGTACGGGAGGCGTGGAGGGCGAAGCCCTCCACAAAAAATCTCCAACTTAACCTTGGTGTCGCCCAACCATAAAGTCGGCGCAGCCGAAATTGAACCATGCCTAACGGTGGCAGACCCAGCAGTTGGTCAGCTGTTCAGGTGGCATAATGCCGTACTGAGCCACGAGTTGGGCACCGAGCTCCTGCTGGTTTGCTGGGCGGACATAGTCCATCTGGTAGATCTGGTCACGTGGCCGGACATAGTTCTCAGGGTTACGGTGGCAATTGAGGCAGTAGCCCATGAAGAATGCCTGGGGCTGCCAGACTACCGGCATCTGATCAACACGTCCGTGGCATTCGGAGCAGCCAACCCCCTTATTGACGTGAATCGAGTGGTTGAAGTAGACGAAATCGGGGACACGATTCACCTTTTGCCAAAGGATTGGCTCGCCGCTGGTGTAACTCTCACGAACCAGTGCCAACTTTGGACTATTGGTCTTGATCTGTGAGTGGCAGGTCATGCAGGTCTCGGCGGCAGGGATGTTCGCAAAGTAGGACTGTTCAACCGAGACGTGGCAGTAGTTGCAGTGAACGCCAAGGGTACCAGCGTGGAGTTGATGGCTGAACGGTACCGGTTGCTCGATCGCCACATTGATCTGTCGGTAGGCGTTGGAGCGGAAGAAGACCCCTGTGACCAGGAGTAGGGTGGTGGCCAGGAGGAGCCCGGCGAAGATGCTGAGACGGGCCAACAGGTTGGCGTTACGGGGAAAGATTTGTCCCATGCCTCGTTGCCTTCTAAGGAAGCCCTGTGCAAAAGAGCGCTGTCCCTATTATAGCGCTCTTTACTTTTGTGTCAACAAATGCAATGAGATCTCAATACTTTGATACCGATGTTTTAGCAATATAATGCCACAAATAGTACTTATCTGCTAGGTCAGAAAGGCGTTTTATTTACATATAATGCAGCGATACAAGGAAACGGTGGTGTAGATAATAGGGCCATAAGGTGTGCATAGCCTGGGCAGATGGCGACTCCGCTTGATTTTGGGAAGCAGAGGGCATACCATGGTCAAGGGGTGTTTCAAATCAGCTTGGCTCTCTCCGGGGACGAGAAGGGGGTGTCGTTCGTCACAGAAGCCTCACCCTGCTTGTGAGGAGTGGCAGAACGAAGATAGTCAAGTGCAATGGGCCGATTCTGAACCATGCCTCAGGTTGAGGAGTTGTTAGGAATGAATGTCATCAAGCCCGACGAAGGTATCAGCCAGGAGTATCGACGGTATGGTGCACGTCCCTGGCCATCAGCACGGCCACGTGTTGTGATCATCGGTGCAGGTTTTGGTGGGCTGAGTAGTGTCCGTGCGTTGGGCGACAAGGATGTGGATGTCCTGGTTATTGATCGCAATAACTACCACGGCTTCTGGCCTCTGCTCTACCAGGTAGCGACGGCTGGGCTCGAACCCGAGTCGGTGGCTTACCCAGTACGGGCGATCATCAGGCGCTACAGTAACGTGAGCTTTATGATGGCCGAGGTGGTACGGATCGACCCGGTAGCGAAGCTTGTCTACACAAGCACCACTGCGCTACCCTACGACTACCTAATTATCGCCGCAGGAAGTGCGAACAACTATTTTGGGAATGATACGTTATCAGAGCATACGTTTGGTTTGAAGGATGTCGAAGATGCGGAGCTATTACGCAACACGGTACTTGCGAACTTCGAGTACGCGGTGAGCGAGGCTGATCCAGCGATTCGTCAGCGACTGATGACGCTTATCGTAGTCGGTGGCGGACCCACCGGCGTTGAACTAGCGGGTGCTTTTGTCGAACTCGTCAATCACGTCCTGGTGCACGACTACCCGATGCTCGATATTCGTGAAGCACGGGTCGTCTTGGTCGAAGCTGGGGCCACGCTGTTGTCCAGTTTTTCGCCAGATCTCCAGGCAAATGCGCTTGCCCGACTGCGCAAGATGGGTGTTGAGGTACGGCTCCATACCGCCGTTGCGGGTGTGGAGCAAGATAGGGTAAGCTTTGCCGACGGGAGCAGCTTAGATGCGGCGGTCGTTGTTTGGGCGGCAGGAGTGAAAGGGGCACCGCTAGCTGAAACGTTGGGGATACAGTTAGCCCGTGGGGGGCGTATTTCCGTACGTTCCACGCTCAACCTTGTCGATTACCCTGAGATTTTTGCGGTGGGCGACATCGCGTACCTCGAGGATCCACGGGTGCGGCGGCAGGGTCGTGGTCCAACTCCTTTCGCGATGGTCGCCCCCGTGGCGGTACAGATGGGAGCGTTAGCGGCGCGCAACATTCTGGCTTACCGATATCGGCGAGAGCTACGATCGTTTAGCTACTTTGACAAGGGGAATATGGCGACGATCGGGCGGCGCTCGGCGGTTCTGGAGGCGTTTGGGATACGGTTAGTCGGCTATCTCGCCTGGGTAGGCTGGCTAGTGGTACATCTGATGTTTCTGGTTGGGTTTCGTAATCGGGTGGTGGTCTTTCTCAACTGGGCCTACAGCTATATCACCTATGATCGTGGCTTGCGCCTGATCACTGGTTATAAGCCAGAGGAGCTCAAACCACCAACACCCAAGCGTGTACACTTACATTCGGTGAAAAAGTAAGGATGAGGAGATCTCCGCAGATACAGGGGGTAGCATATGGGCATTCTGAGCGAAGCGGTACTGAACGAACAGCTTGCGGCGCTGGATGGTTGGACAAGGAATGGCAACGAACTGGTCAAAACCTTCACGCTGCGGAACTTTCCTGCAGCGGTCGCCTTCGTAACTCAGGTCGGCTTTTTAGCTGAGGCGATGGCCCACCACCCGAACATCGACATCCGTTACCGTCGGGTGACGCTGACCCTGAGCACGCATGACGCTGGGGGCTTGACCGAAAAGGATCTGGTGCTAGCCAGAGCGGTGGATGGTCTGGCTACCTGAGGTCAGAGGAAGCGAGCAAAGACCTGGTTGCCCAGCATGCGCCCGCGCGGGGTGAGACGGAGGCGTTGATGGTCGTAGGTGATGAGTTGCTGGGCCACCAGTTCGTCGATGAGCGAGCCATAGCTCGCTTCCAAGCTCTGTCCACAGCGTGCAGCGAAGTGGGCCGTCCCGACCCCAGCGTTGAGCCGGAGGCCCATCATCATCGTCTCGGCGCGGAGGTCGGCTGCGGAGAGGGCGAACCGTTCAGCGACGGGTAGTTGTCCGGACGCCACCGCACGGATGTAGTCGTCCACACCACGGATGTTGGCGTAGCGTTCTGGGTAGTGGTGGCCGTGGGCACCAGCACCAGCGGCGAGATAGTCGCTGTTGAGCCAGTAGGCGAGATTATGGCGGCAGGCGCGGCTCGGTGTAGTGGGTAGGAGCTCTGGCTCATGGGGGTTGGGGCGCACCCAGTTGCTGATCTCGTACTGGATGTAGCCCGCTGCACCAAGGCGGCTCATGGCGGCCTCGTACATGGCTGCTGTGGCATCATCATCAGGGATGGTGAGTCTTCCCGCAGTTACCTGGGCAAAGAGGGGGGTCTGCTCTTCCAGAATGAGCGAGTAGAGTGAGAAGTGCTCGATCTCCCAGGTGATAATAGTCTCTAACGTCTGCTCCCAAGCCACCAGACTCTGGCCAGGAAGGCCGAAGATGAAGTCAAGGTTGAGGTTATCGAAGCCAGCCGCACGGGCGTGCTCAACGCTCTGATGGGCTTCAGCGGCAGTGTGAATCCGCCCTAACATGCGGAGTGTCGGGTCGTGGAGGCTCTGCACACCCATGCTGAGGCGGTTGACGCCGAGGGCACGCAGACCGCGGAGGTAGTCTGGGTCGAGGAGGGTTCCGGGATTGGCTTCACTGGTAATCTCTGCCTGATTGAGGGGCACGAGATGACTAGCGGCGGTGAGGATGCGTTCGAACTGGTCAAGGCTCAGCATGGTGGGGGTACCCCCGCCGAAGAAGATGGTTGGTCCGAGCGCTGCAGCCTCCTGGGAGCGAGGAGGAGCGGGGCGGAGCTCCGCGAGCATGTGCAGTTCCGTGCAGAGAGCATCGACGTAGGCATCGATGCGCTGCTCGAGGTTTGCGTAGGTATTGAAATCGCAGTAGGCGCAGCGGCGGTGGCAGAAGGGGATATGGATGTAGAGATGGCTCATGCAGGTCTAGCTTTGGATCGAGGTGGTGCGTGATGCATCGCTGTAGTGCCTCATAAGGTTAGCACGGATGCCCCCTCCCAACCTTCCCCCGCTGGGGGGAGGATTCCGGCTTCCCTCTCCCAACGGAGGAGGGGCGGGGTGGAGAGGTGCTAACCCCGTGGAGCAATACACATAACTGCTCACAACAGGTATCATACTACATTGTGAACTGCTGAGGGCATGGGGCGAGCTTCGTAACTGAGTGGCGTTATTGAGCACCTCAGAAGATTGGAGTAGAACCACGATGTTGACAGAGCGATCGCTGTTTCCATCAGCGTCGACCGTAGGGCTGGTCGATGAGATTTGGCGCTATCCGGTCAAATCGATGCAGGGTGAGCTGCTTGAGCATGCACCGATCACCGAGCGAGGGCTACTTGGTGATCGGGCCTTTGTCCTTTTCGACCGTGAGAGTGGCACAGTGGCGACAACGAAGCATCCCCGCCAGTGGGGGGCACTGCTCGGTTGCAGTGCGCGTTTTGTCGTATCGCCGCAGCCCGGGGGGGGACTACCGCCGATTGTGATCACGTTGCCAGATGGAACGTCGGTGCGGAGTGACGACGCCGACGTGCATGTCAGGTTATCAGCGCTCTTTGGGCGGGAGGTTGCACTGGTCACCAGCATTGATGAGCAGCCCATGCGTGAGGCTGATCGTACCCCTGAGGGTGCGAGTGATGGGACGGCGACGATCCGGCGTGAGCCGTTTGCCCGTCGTGCGCCTGAGGGAACCTTTTTCGACTATGGTCCACTCCTCATGCTCAGCAATGGGACGCTAGCTGCTTTTCAGCGGGAGCACCCATCCGGGAGTTTTGATGCGCGTCGGTTCCGACCGAACCTCCTGATTGACGTGGGTGCGCGGAGTGATTGTGTTGAGCACCGTTGGGTAGGGCAGACCCTGCTCGTAGGTGAAACGCGCATGCGGGTCATTGATCCCTGCCCGCGGTGTGTAGTCACCACCCTGGCCCAGGGTGATCTGCCGCGCGATCTTGGGATTCTCCGTGCCGTGACCGCACAGAACCCGGTAATGAGTGCCACCCAGTCGCCTGGTTCGCTGGTTTCGGCGGTGGCCGGGGTCTACGTTGCGGCACTTGGGAGTGGCGTTCTGCGGCGTGGCGATCCGATCACGCTGCTACCGTAGATCGCTACGGGGGGAGGTGGAGGGGCAACCACGGGGGGCTGCCCGTACGGGGGGAGGGGGAGGGGCAACCACGGGGGGCTGCCCGTACGGGGGCGGGTGTGCTGAGATCTCCGCGGGGGAGGTGGAGGGGCAACCACGGGGGGCTGCCCGTACGG
>CAIWUD010000348.1 GCA_903915775.1 uncultured Chloroflexota bacterium
CCCCCCGAGTCGCTACGCCTCCCGGTTACGGGCCGGGCCTTACGGCGACTACATCTTCTCCTCATCGCGCCTCGATCGGGCGAAGCGCCTGGATCTACTACTGCATGCGGTGGCCCAGATGCGGCAGCCCGCCCCGTTACTCCTTGCCGGTAGTGGTGTGGATCGTCAGCGTCTCGAGCAGCTTGCCGCTGATCTCGGTCTCGGTGAGCGGGTACGTTTTCTCGGCTTTGTTGATGATGCCGAGCTGATTGAGCTCTACGCAGCTGCACGTGCCGTCTACTATGCTCCTATCGATGAGGATTACGGCTTCGCTACGATCGAGGCGTTTGGGGCGGCACGGCCTGTGGTGACGACACAGGATGCTGGCGGAGTGCTCGAGTTTGTGGATCACGCTACCAATGGCCTGGTCTGCACCCCTGAGCCTGCCCAGATCGCCCAGGCTCTCGACAGCCTGATCGCCGACGTGGGGCTCGCCGAACGCCTTGGGCGTGCCGGACAGCCACGGATCGCGGGGGTGACCTGGGAGCGGGTGATCACGACGCTGCTGGGCACAGTGAGGTAAGCTGCCTCAGGGGAGGCGTAGAGGGTGAAGCCCTCCACAAAAAACCCTAACCCAAACCTTGGTCGCGCCGGGGGGATGTGAACGGTTACGTAGCTGCAAGCTCACCGGGCAACCACGGGGGGTTGCCCCAACAGTCGACCGAAGAGGAAGCATGAAGAAGATCGTTGTGGTGGGTGGCGGAGCGATTGGACTACAGGTGGTAGGGCGCCTGACCCAGGGCGGTCTACCTAGTATGCTCCTTGGGCGAGCTACAGGAGTTCAGGCACTACGCGAGTCGGCCCTCACCATCCGCGCCCCGGAGGGGGAGTATAGCACGCGTGTGGAGGCCATTACCCGACCGGATGAGCTTGGGTCTGAGCAGCGCCCTCCGGATCTAGCGATTCTCTGTGTCAAGGGCTACGATACCGCCGCGGCGATTGACACCCTCCGCGCCCTAGAGCCACGCTACGTCCTGAGCTTGCAGAATGGCATCGGGAATGAAGAGCGCCTCGCCGAGCTCTTCGGGCGATCACGGGTGATCGCTGGAGCGATCACCACCTCGGTTGAGCTGCCCAACCCCACAACCGTGGTGATCACCAAGGCGGGTGGCATCGGTCTGGCTGGCCTCGATCCGACGCTCGATCTTACCCCTTGGTTAGAGGTTTTTACCACGGCCGGCTTTCCGGTGCGGCACTACAGCGACTACCGTGCCCTGAAATGGTCGAAGGCGCTACTCAACATGCTGGGTAACGCCCTCGCCGCCATCCTGGACATGCCGGTACCGGTGATCTACGCCAACCCGCGCCTGGTTGATATCGACCTCAACGCTGTCCGTGAGGCCCTAGCAGTGATGGCGGCCATGAATTGCGCAGTGGTGAATCTCCCTGGATATCCAGCAGCAACTGTAGCAGCCATTGCACGTTTCGCACCCAACCCACTCTTACGCCCCCTGATGCAACGGCTCGTTAGTCGGGGGCGTGGTGGGAAAGAGCCCTCGCTGCTCCGTGATCTTCGCGCTGGCCGTACCCGCTCCGAGGGCGAGCAGCTCTACGGTGCTGTTGCCGCCACTGCGGCAGCTTACGCCACCCCGGCCCCGATCAACAGCGCACTCTGGCACATTCTCGGGGGGATTGTGCGTGGCGAGATCCCCTGGGAGCAGTACCGTGGCCAACCAACGCAACTGTTGGCTGCTCTGAGGTAGTGAGCTCAGCCGATGACGGGGCAACCACGGGGGGTTGCCCCAACACGACCTTCCTCCCCGAGGGGGGCAACCACGGGGGAGGCCCGTACGGGGGGCGCCACGAGGGCGAGACGCCCTCGCTCCAGTTACTGCCCGTACGGGGGGCGCCACGAGGGCGAGACGCCGTCGCTCCAGTTCCTGCCCGTACGGGGGGCGCCGCGAGGGCGAGACGCCCTCGCTCCAGTTACTGCCCGTACGGGGG
>CAIWUD010000349.1 GCA_903915775.1 uncultured Chloroflexota bacterium
CTCATCACCACTGATGGTGACGGTCACGGCGATCTTCAGATCCTTGCGCCGGGGATTGGGATCGTCCAGAAAGCCGTCGATGAAATCCTCGGCGTAGTAGCTACCATCGGGCAGCTTCGCGATCGCCTGACGCATCATGCGCTCGGAGTAGCGCATCAGCGACTCACTAGAGGCCAGGACGGTCTCCAAGCCATACTGCTTCACCAGTTCCAGGTAGCGCTCGGCACCTAGCCAGCAGGCCGCCACCTGGGCCTCAATATCCCCTACAACCATCTCTGGGCTGCGGATATTCTGCCGCAGGATGCGCCAGACCTGCTCGTTGCGGCGCCCACCCTCGTAGAGCTTAATCGCCTTGAACTGCAGCCCCTCGGCATACGCGTCGACCGCATCGACGATACCACAGCTACCTGGCGTCAGCGCACCGAGATCCAGGTGGTGCGCCGTGGTAAAGGAGAAGCCGATCAGTTCGTTGTCGAGAAAGATCGGCACACCGATTCCAATATCTGGTCCGTGTGATGCCCCATAGTAGGCGTGGTTGTGCATGATCACATCGCCGGGGAAGAACTCGTCACCGACCTCTTCCATGGCGCGCACGACTCCCCGCATATAGCCGGGAATTGGGCCGAGCTGCAGCGGTGTGCTAATCGGACACTCGCACAGCTGGCGGCACATCGAGTCGAGCAGCGCCGCACCGAAATCCTCAGACTCACGGATGATGCTCGAGTAGGACATACGCGCCAGTTTGTGGCCCATCTCCAACCCGATGTTCTCAAGCGCGCCGGCAACCACCTGTGCAGTTACCAGATCGACCTGGGGCAGTTCTACCCCTCGCGCCAGCAGGCTATCTTTTGGCATTGGCATCGAGTCTATCCCTCTCTAGGCTACCGGTACCGGAGTCCAGTAGCGCAGTTATGCTCTGCCCAATCGTAGGTGGGGTGTGCGCGGGAAGCAACTCCCCACGCCCCCGCAACAGGCATCTCGCGACGATTACCCGCGGCCGACCTGGATCAGCAGGCTTCCGCTCGGGTCAACACTGGCGACGCTACCAGGGGGGAGCACCGTGGTGGAGTCCTTCTGGAAGATCACCGCTGGTCCAGCGACACTCGCCCCCGCCGGGAGTCGGTCGCGTCGGTAGAAGGTGGTTGGCATCTGCTGAAGCTCACCACCCACAGCGAAGTAGCTGCTGCCCACTTTGAGGATGGCATCGGCGACGCTGCCTTCGCTTGGGGCGCTGGTATGCTGCAGTTTCGGCAGCGCACCGACCCCCACGATGCGGAGATTCACCAGTTCGATCGGGTTGCTGTGGAACGCGTGACCATACTCGCTGGCGTGGATCTCGTGGAAGTTCTGCCAGACCTGCTCTAGTGCAGCGGCATCAAGGGTACCGGCGGGGATGTTGACCCGCAGTTCGTAGCCTTGACCGACGTAGCGGCAGTCTGCCTGGCGCAAGACGCTCACTTGCTCGACCGCCAACCCGTCAGCGAGGAGTTGCGCACTGACCTGCTGTTCAAGGGCAACCAGATCACTATTCAGCCGCTCCAACTCTGGGGCAGTGTTGAGCATAAACTCATTCTTGATCAGGTCATACTTCAGGTCGGTGGTCAGCAACCCAAGGGCTGACGTGATGCCGGGGAAGGGTGGGATGAGCACCTCGGGTACGCCCAGGGTACGGGCCACATCGACCGCGTGGAGCGGGCCGGCCCCGCCAAAAGCGACAAGGGCGAAGTTGCGCGGATCGTGGCCCTTTTGCACGGTGCGCGAACGGATGGCGTTGGCCATGTTGTGGTTCATGATGGTCAGGACGGCGGCCGCAGCTGCGGGTGGGGTCATCCCCAACTGGGCAGCCAATCCACCAATCACCTGATCCGCACGATCGGGGAGTAGGCGCATCTCACCACCGAGAAAGAACTCGGGATCGAGGCGGCCCAGCACCATATTGGCATCGGTGACCGTTGGCTCCTGGCCACCCTTGCCGTAGCAGGCCGGCCCTGGCTGTGCACCGGCGCTCCGTGGCCCCACGCGGAAGGCGTTGCCCGAGTCGACATA
>CAIWUD010000350.1 GCA_903915775.1 uncultured Chloroflexota bacterium
CGATACTGTAACTGTTCACCCTTCTCCCGGAGCGAGGGCGTCTCGCCCTCGTGGCGCCCCCCTGTACGGACACCCCCCGTGGTTGCCCTGTCGTCGGCTTACCCCAAACGTGAACAGGTACCACGATTTCAAGCATTGACCGCTGTTGTCGCTAGGTGGTACCATGGCCCAATGGTGCGTGATGATAGACAATCGGACTCTCCACTGACGCACGCCGCTGCGGGCCAGGCCGTTGAGGCGTTGCGTCTGCTCACCGACGAGACGCGCTGGCGGATCTTACGGGCGCTGCGCAGCAGTGATCGGCTGGTGGGTGAACTGGTGGAAGTGACTGGCCTAGCGCAAAATCTGATCTCGTACCATCTCGGCGTTTTGCGGCAAGCCGGGTTGGTGCAGCTCCATCGCAGCGATGCCGACGGGCGTGCCACCTACTATGGTATCGATCTCGCAGCCGTCACTGCCCTCTACCAGCGTCTTGGCACCGACCTCGCCTTGCCTGGAGGCGGGCAGACGGTAGAGCTCCCTGCCCGTACCGTCGTCTTTTTGTGCCGCGCCAATAGCGCCCGCTCACAGATCGCCGAGGGCTGGCTGCGTAGTCTGAGCGGTGGGCGGATTACCGTGCGTAGCGCCGGCACCCAGCCCACCCACCTGCATCCCCTAGCCGAACAGGTGATGGCCGAGGTGGGGATTGATATTGGCCATCACCAATCCAAACATGTCGCTGCCCTCGCCCACCTCACCCCCGATGTTGTCGTTACAGTCTGCGATATCGCCCGCGAGGAGTGTGCTGTCTGGCATCAGGCTACCATGCAACTCCACTGGAGCATCCCCGATCCGGTGCTACTCCCGGCCGGCAATGCGCAACTAGAGGCCTTTCGCACCGTCCGTGAGGGCCTACGCTTACGGGTTGAAGGGCTCCTTGCGCTGTTGTATTGATAGCCTTCCAAGCAGACTGCTACCTCAAACTACCGCTCTGATCGGCGTTGTGCAGCAGGGCCTCTGGGTCCACTCCTTCGCAGTCTACCGTGGCTGTGCACCACGCAGATGGTCTCTGACTGCGCTATACTGAGTATAGTGGCATGAGTGCCAATACCAGACGGGTGGTAGGTGACACCTATCAGATACCCAGCGCTAAAGCTGCTGGGCTTCCGCGCCTAAAGGCAAGTATTCTATGATTGACCGACGTGATGAGCTACTCGCCCGCATCGCGAACCTCTACTACAACCATGATCTGAGTCAGCAAGAGATTGCTCAGCAGATAGGTATTTCGCGTTCCAACATCTCACGGATGCTCAAGGAAGCGCGGCTTCAGGGTATTGTCGAGATCTACGTTCACTACCCAATCGCCCGTGATACAGAGCTTGAGCGGCAGCTGAGTGAGCGCTTTGGGCTGCGCAGTAGCGCGGTTGCACGTACTGAACCTGGCGATGCAACGACAACGTTACAGCGAACTGCACAGCTTGCGGCAACCATCCTAGACGAGAGTTTGAGTGGAGCCAGCGTTCTCGGCATCTCCTGGGGTACCACCGTAAACGCGGTTATTGATGCCTTTACCCCACGGCAGCGTCACGATGTCGAGGTGGTGCAGTTAATGGGTGGCATCGCCTCGTCTGAAACGAGTATCGATGGACCAGCACTCGTTCAACGCCTAGCACATCTACTCACCGGACGGTATCGCTACCTCCATGCCCCGCTCATCGTCGATCGGCCCGAGGTTGCCCAGGGGTTGCTCAGCCAACGAAAAATTGCCGAGGCTCTTGAGGTTGCCACCCACGCTGATGTGGCACTGGTCGGCATTGGTGCTCTCGATGCGCAGATCTCGAGTCTCCTCCGGGCAGGCTACCTGAGTCTCGAAGAGTTTCGCACCATTGGGATGTATGGGGTCGTCGGCGATATTTGTGCACGCCACTTCGATCGAGATGGACGTCTCGTCGCCCCAGAGATCGATGCACGCTTAATCTCTGTCCAACTCCGTGACCTGGCCAATATTCCTACCGTCATTGGCGCCGCATGTGGTCGCGCCAAGGCGGCAGCGATGCTGGGCGCGCTGCGTGGACACTACCTCAACATCCTCGTCACCGACTCGGAAGCGGCTGAGGCGCTCCTCCAACTCGATTTGCACCAGTAGCAGTTTGAACGCTTGCCTCTCCCTCCTCACCAGACCTCGATGATTCTCGCTCCCCTCCACAAGCAGACCTAAGGGGTGCTTCAATTTCGACCGCGTAAGCTGTTCACACTTCTCCCGGAGCGAGGGCATCTCGCTCTCACGGCGCTCCCCGTACGGGCACCCTGTGGTTGCCCCGCCGTTGAGAGCTACTCGACTGTGCCGACTTGACATTCTGGCGCCAGGGAGCAGTGTGGCCAGCTATCAGTAGCGTAGGATCGGGTGACCAGTCGTGCCGTACAGATCTAGCCATTCTGCACCAATGTGCAGGTAGTTGACATTTGATAATTCTTGCGTATAATGGGCTTCACCCGTTGCGAATAAATCTCACATCTGTGCAACCTCCTGAAAGGTTATCCTTTGGACTACATCTTTCTCCTGGTTGCGGTGCTCTGGCTGGTACAGTTTGTCATGGCTTGGTGGCAACTCCAGCGCTTCCATGCGCGTATTGCCCAGCTCCGTAAAGAGGGCCGCACTGCGGTAGGCATGAAGGGAAACCGCTTCGGACGCATCTATGGGGTGTTGGTCGCGAATGATCGCGGCCTCATCGAGCGTGCGGAAGTCTTCGATGGATGGACCGTTTTCTCGCGCCTGCGCCCGGTTCCGGGGCTACAGGGGCAGCCCATCACGATTTTTGACGGTGAGCAGCCGGCGACGGAGCCGATGCGTAAAGCCCATTGGGAGGCGCTGCGCCACGCGGCGGGGTTCCTCAAGCCCGCTACTCCGCGGGTGGAGTAGCGGCTCACCCTGCCGGTGGACGGCGAGGTCTGCCGGCTTGCCCGTGTAGCCACAACCCTCGTGTGAACCACTCACCGTCGTATTGATACCGTGCCGTCATACTGAAAGGAGGCCTCCGCTCGCACTAAGGTACGCACGTTGCACCCAGCGTCGGATAAACGTGGCACAAGACATGGAGGTCATGCGATTATGCTCGAGACCCTGATCTGGCTCGGTGAGCACTTCATTGGGATGTTCGCGAAAGGTGGAGAAACTTTCGTCGGCCTGGTAACGGGGATCGTTCCGACCCTCGTTGTACTACTAACGGGCGTAAATGCACTCATCGCTCTCATTGGTCCGGAGCGCGTCGACAAGGTTGGTGAGTGGGCAGCTCGTCCGGGGCTCCAGTACTACCCGGTTCGCTACATTCTGCTCCCCTTCCTCTCGGTCTTCTTTCTCACCAACCCGATGGCCTACACGATGGGCCGTTTCCTCCCCGAGCGCTACAAGCCCGCCTTCTACGACTCAGCGGTCTCGTACGTACATCCCCCACTGGGCATCTTCCCCCACATCAACCCGGGTGAACTCTTCGTCTGGCTGGGGATCGCCACCGGGATCCAGAACCTTGGCCTGCCCCTGGTCGATCTCGCAATTCGCTACCTGCTGGTTGGTCTGGTGGTAATCTTCATCCGTGGCATCGTCACGGAGTGGATCACGGCACTGCTCATCGCTCGCCAGGCGCAGGATAGTCTGAGTGGCACGGAGGTGAAGGCATGAACGGCATGACCGCACTACTGAGCAACATTGGGCGTGGTGTTGGTGGAGTTGTCGGGAAGCTCTACCAGGCCGGACGTGAGGCGATCGACCAGGTTATTGCCAACATCTTGCCCTTCATGGCCTTCATCAGCCTACTCATCGGGATCATCCTCTACTCGAATGTCGGCGATTGGCTTGCGAACCTGCTCGCCCCACTCTCCTCAAATGTGGTAGGCCTGGTCATTCTGTCGCTGATCTGCGCTCTA
>CAIWUD010000351.1 GCA_903915775.1 uncultured Chloroflexota bacterium
CCCGGATGCGCCGCCAGCCACTGCGCCACCACCTCGGCGGAGCGTTCTGGCATGAGGTCGATGGGCTGATGTGCCTCCAGATCCACAACGATCGTGCCATAGACCTGGCCTTTGCGTAGCGCAAAATCATCGATGCCGAGGCAACGTGGCGTGGCACGCCCGCCAGCAGGATTCTGACGCGCGAGACGGAGCAGGGTGTCTGCGCTCACCGCCATCCCTTGTCGGTGGGTGATGCGAGTGCCCGGTTCGCCGCCGATCTCCAGGCTGATCTGGCGTTGTTCCGCCCACAGCCGGGTCGTGCGGCGCGCGTAGGGCCGGATCAGTTCGGGTACGGGTTCACTAAAGGTGGTGCGACGACCGCCAAGGTTGTCGCAGCGGAAGCGTCGGACATGGAGCTGCAGCTGCACCGGCAATTGGGCAAGCGGGAGCTCGGCTAATCGACGCTGGTAGGAACTATGAACCCGCTGGGCCGGCATCTGACAGGTGGGGCAATCGGCGATCACCGCCGTCGTCTGGAGGTCAGCAACCACGCCGCCAGAGGCACTATCGACTGCGGTCAGTTGGAGCGCGGCCCCAACCGGGATAAACAGGTGGTCAAGTTTCATCATGTACCCTCCCCATGTCCTTCGTGTAGCAACAGGGTCAGCCCATCATGGTAGTGCATGGGGAGCTGTTTTGCCTGCACGGGAAGTGCGGGAGAGCCCCGTTTATCCTATCAAAAACAGCGTACATGGATCTTGTCAATGAAGCGATGCTTGCCTTTGGTCGCTACTTTCGACTACGCGGCGTTGGCCTCATCAGGCTTGACGTAGTTGTCTTGCAGTGTGGTCAGCACCGCCTCCATGCCCGCATCAATCTCGGCGGGTTCATCACTGGCGCAGTAGCGAGCCAGCAGAAACTCCAGCACAAAGGTGGGCACGTTGGTGCCCTTCTTGATGCGATGCAACAGATCCTTGCGCACGACTTTGCCATCGAAGGCGGCGATTAGTTTGCTGTTGATTGTGTCCATGAATATAATTTATCAACCAAGCTTAGTAATACAATACCGCAGAGGAAATGTTGGTGGGAACGACAGATGCCTTGCTGCACTCAGCATGACGGGGTGGGTCACTCTGTACCGCCCTCCTGTCACCCTGAGCGCCAGCGAAGGGTCTCTCGTTACCGAGAAGAGATGCTTCGCTGCGCTCAGCATGACGGGGGCGTCTGTGGTGACCACGAGCGATGCTTCGCTTTGGATGGCTCGTCTCGTGATGATCATGAATCGGGGAGCGCCCGTTTGAGGCCGTTGAAGTGCGTATACGGAACCCGTTGCTCGCGTTGGAGCCGCCCCACGACAATGCCCGGGGCGATGCCGAGCTCAGCCGCGAAGCGTTCGATTGCTGCGCTACTGAAGGTTGGGGCTTGCTGGGCCACAAAAGACGTCAACGCATCAGGGGGGATGAGCAGATCAGCTGCGAAACGATTGGCTTCCGCCTCGCGCTTCGCAACGACACGATTGGCATCTTCTGCGTGCTCAGGCTGCTCCTGCTTGTCAGTATCGAGATACGCCTCGCGTTTGCCGTGCAACAGAATGTGGCCAGCCTCGTGGAAAAACGAGAACCAGAACTGATCATCACGCTTGTAGCGGAGACTGAGTTGGATCAGCGCCTTGGTTGGTGTGAGCCAGCGTGCCGCGCCGCAGAGCCGCGTCTGTGGCAGTTCGGGCACAATCACGACCGCCACGCCAGCCGGGGCACACAACGCGGGCAAGCGTTGCGAACCGACAGCTGGCTCTTCCCGCGTGAGCGTGCGCGCCGCCTGGAGGGCCTGTCGGAAGCGGGCGGCATCGTAGGGCGCACAATCAAGCGCCTGCGCTAGCCGCTCGCCCTGACGTAACCATGTCGCAACCGCCATCTCATTGGCGGCAAATGCCTGCGATTGGCGAAACGCTGCCGTGACAGCATCCCACTGGTGAGGCGAGGCGATACCGAAGAAGCGCAGGACGGCACGTAACTGATTGATCGGCTTATCGCACAATTCAATCCAGTCGCGCTTGACCATCTCGCGCCAGGGCACGTCGTTCAGCCAACTAATCTGCTGCCCAAGTTGCTCGTCATCATGCTGACGGGCAAGAAACTCCCGATACTGCTGTTCGCGGGCAAGCCAGAAACTCGCCGGCGTATCTAGCACCCGCTCCAACTGGAGCGCCGTCTCAGGCGTGAGCGCCGTCTTGCCCTGGATAATTTCGTTGATCGTCTTCTTCGGTCGCCCGGTACGCTCAGCCAGTTCAACCTGACTCATCCCACGCTCGTCAAGGAGTTCTTCGAGGGTTTCACCAGGTGGAGTGACATAGTCCGGTTGATAGGCATAGGTTGGACTAGCCATGATAATCTTCCACCTCCACAATCCGAATCGTGGTCACCTGTGACCAATCAAGACCACCGTCGTCTTTGCGTGGGATTGGCTCATTCGCTGGCTCAAAAATGAGGCGATACGGGTGGCGCACATCAACCGCAAGTTGACCTGCCCGATCGTGTTTCAACTCGTGACAGCGCCCGGGCAGGTGACGCATCACATCGAGGTTCTCAGCGGCCGCTAATTCGTTCAGTCGCTTCAGAATGCGTCGTGCATTGTCAGCACCATAGATCTGGCTTAATTCCTTCAGGCTGTTGAACGTAGCAGCCATCCGCTCATGTCGAAAGACAATATTCACAATGCAGCCCAAGCACTCTATTAACGGCAGGGGTTAATAGAATTATAGCATACATAAGCACGCATTAGTACTATACAATCGCCGAACTTGAGCGCAGGAGTCCGTTCGGCTTCGGGCCTACGCGCATGCGGCCTGGGTGGGATGCGGTAGGGTGTAGCGATCCAAAATTGGAGCGCAAGCACGTAGGGGCACGTCCTAATCCTGAGACGCTTCGTGCTCTCCAGCAGACAGCCCATAGTGCCGTGCTGCAATGCCCTGACCATTCGATTGAGATTGACCGTGTAGGCACTGGCTTGCTCGCCAGGACGGACTCATCGCCGAGCGTGACATCGCAGCGTATGCCATTGGGTAGTGGCAGGAGCGCGACCACGCAGGCGGGTCATATGGTATCGTAAACCTCGCCTTCACTGCTCCTGAACGCATCTGGGGTTTTCACCACCCGGCTGGAACAACCAACGCGTGCTGGATGTATCTGGATCAGTGGCCAATAGATGTGAAGCCGCTTCCCGCCAGAGCTGGTAAGGCCTTCTGGGCAGTTGAGTTTGTTCTCCGCGGCAAGCAGCTAACCCTGACCGACTCGGATCTTACGACGGCAGTGCCGCAGCGGAAGGTAGATGGCGTGAGTGCTAAGGCTCAGGGAAACGATCCAATCGTGCTTGTCGGCGGTGATCCAGCGCGTTTGAATCCGGCTGGTCATGCGATCGTCTCCCAGCCGTTACCGGTTCTGGCAGGGCTCTGCAGGCTGAAAGAGGACGATGGATGCGATGCCTTTGCATGGGACTGTGCGCGCTGGGTGACGGATCATGCAATCGCCGACAAAGCCTGGCCCGCCGCGCACCGCTGGCAGCGGTGATCGCAATACGGTTGCCTCAATGGGGATTGGTAGAATGTCAACTATCGTTGTATCAGCCCTGGTTCTACCAGCACAGGCATTTCAGCATAGCGTTACCTAGTGTAGTTTGTAGGAGTAACCATGGCAAAGCTTGGAACCTTCACGCACATTCCTCCCGAGACGTGGCTTTTTCAGGATTATGGCGATGTCGGTAGGTGTACGCTAAACGGTGGTCGCTGCCAGAACTTGAAAATTTGAGCGGATCGGGGCACACTTTCGGTGCTTAGGGCCGAAAGGAGGTGTGCCATCGATCCGCAGACAACATGCTGCCCGAACATGGACTGCCCGGCAAGAGGGCAGGTGGGAGAAGGCAACATCGGCATCCATAGCCAGAAGCGCCAGCGTTACTGGTGCAAGGTCTGCAAGAAGCCCTTCAGCGCGCGGGCTGGGACGCCCTTCTATCGGCGGCGGACCGATGAGGAAACAATCACCCGGGTCGTCACCCTGGTGAGCCATGGCTGTCCCGTTCCCGCGATTGAGGTCGCCTATGGCTTCCAAGCCCAAACCGTTCGGGAATGGATCGAGGCCAGCGGAGCGCATGCAGAAGCCGTCCATCACGCCACCGTCGTGCAGGAGCGTGAGCTTGTCCAGGTGCAAGCCGATGAGATCCACGTCAAGACCCAGTCCGGTGTCCGGTGGATGGCGATGGCCATGATGGTGAGCACCCGGCTGTGGCTGGGCGGGGCCGTCAGCCCGCGGCGTGACCGTGACCTCATCGCCGGACTGGTCGCCATCGTGGCGGCGTGCGCCACATGGGGACCGCTGCTGTTCGTGAGTGACGGACTGGTGACCTACCTTGATGCGGTTCGCAAGGTCTTTCGGACGCGCCAAACGGGAACGGGAGGCCGCCCGCGGCTGGTGCCGTGGCCGGAGTTGGCCATCGCCCAGGTGGTCAAGCAATATGCCGGGCGTGCGGTGACGGGCACGGTACATCGCCTGGTGCACGGGAGCACCCGCCTGTTTCTGACCCTGCTGTGGAGCACGCCGGGCTGTCAGGTGCTCAACACGGCCTCCATCGAGCGTCTGAACGGCACGTTCCGCTCGCGACTGGCGGTGCTGGGCCGCCGCACCCGTCGCTCGGCCAGGAACCTCGCGACTGTCGCACGCGGGATGTATCTGGTGGGTACGGTCTACAATTTTTGTACGACCCATGACAGTCTTCCCAAGGTTGACGGTCGTCGGCAGACCCCGGCGATGGCGGCGGGGATCACCGACCATGTCTGGACCGTCAGCGAGCTGCTCCACTACCGGGTGCCGCCCCCGCGCTGGGAGCCGCCCC
>CAIWUD010000352.1 GCA_903915775.1 uncultured Chloroflexota bacterium
ACATCAAAACTTATCGAGGTGAGTTGCAGGGTGCGCGTGGAGGAGGAGTAACTGTGAGATAGTGAAGTGGGCGATTGCTGCCACTGCATGAGGTTCCCAAGGGCATGGAGGTGCATCATAACCCCCTTAGGCTTGCCCGTCGATCCCGAGGTGTAGATGACGTAGACAAGGTTATCGGGCTGTACGGCACTCACCGGGTTGGCGGTGGGCTGCGCAGCAATGGTCACCCAGTCAGTATCGAGGCGGATGACCTGGGCACCGGTAGCGGGCAACGTAGCCCGCAAGCGATCCTGGGTGAGGAGCACGGGCACCGCGGCGTCCTGGAGCATGAAGGCGAGACGCTCCTGGGGGTAGCTCGGGTCTAAAGGCACA
Organism: uncultured Chloroflexota bacterium; assembly: GCA_903915775.1. Classification (GTDB taxonomy): domain Bacteria; phylum Chloroflexota; class Chloroflexia; order Chloroflexales; family Chloroflexaceae; genus Viridilinea. The sequence continues at coordinate 373 of CAIWUD010000352.1, forward strand.
TACGCCCCACCCGCCTTGAGGATGCCCAGGAGCCCTACGACCATCTCTAACGAGCGCTCCACGTAGAGGCCCACCAGTACCTCGGGGCCAACACCCAGCGCCTGCAGCTGGTGCGCCACCTGGTTTGCCCGGATATTCAGCTCGGCGTAGCTCAGCTGCTGATCCTCGAAGATCACCGCGACCGCATCGGGTGTCTGCGCCACCTGGGCTTCAAACTGCTCGTGGATGCACGCCTGCGGGTAGTTGGCTGCGGTGTCGTTCCAGGTGACGAGCAGCTGCTCGCGCTCCGTCACCGTCAGGATGGGCAACGTCGCCACCGACTGCGCCGGATCGGCCACGATTCCCGCCAGCAGTGTCTGGAAGTGGCCCGCCATGCGTACGATCGTCGCTACATCGAAGAGATCCGTGTTGTACTCCAGGGCCGCCATCGTCGCATCGCGCTCTTCCACCACGGTGAGGGTCAGGTCGAACTTCGCGACGGGGTAGTCCGCTTCCCACAACTCGATGGTGACCCCCGGTAGCTGCAGCGGCGTTTCACTCGCCTGCAGCAGGTTGAACATCACCTGGAAGAGCGGGCTGTGGCTCAGGTTGCGGCTTGGTTGCAGCGCTTCCACCACCTGCTCGAAGGGCACGTCCTGGTGGCGCTGGGCTTCAAGCACCGTCTGGCGCACCTGGGTGAGGAGGGTCTGGAAGCTCAGTGGCGCACCATCAGCGTCCACCAACTGGCTACGCAGAGCCAGCGTGTTGACGAAGAGGCCGATGAGGGGCTCCACCTCCACCCGCGTACGCCCAGCCACCGGCACGCCCACCACCAGGTCGGTCTGGCCACTCTGGCGCATGAGCAGCACCTTGAAAGCAGCCAGCAGGGTCATGAAGAGAGTTGTACCCTGACTACGGCTCACCTGGCGCAGACCCTGCACCAACTCCGGTGCAAGGGCGAAAGCTTGGCTGGCCCCCCGGAAGCGCTGCGCGGCGGGACGAGGACGGTCGGTGGGCAGGGTGAGGAGCTCTGGCGCACCGGTGAGCTGCTCACGCCACCAAGCGAGTTGCATCTCCGAAAGTGCTCCGCTCAGCCACTGGCGCTGCCAGACAGCAACGTCGGCATACTGGAGGACGAGCTCCGGGAGGGGTGAGGGTCGCCCTTGAGCGAAGGCAGCGTAGAGCAGGGTCAGTTCCCGTTGGATGACATCCATGGACCAGCCATCGGAAACGGTGTGGTGCATGCTGAGCAGCAGCACGTAGTCCGCACCCGGCTCCAGGCAGAGCAGGGTCGCACGGAAGAGCGGGCCCTGGGCGAGGTCGAAGGGCGCTCCCACCTCAGCCTGTACGCGCTGGCGTAGCTCCGCCTCCCGCAGGGCAGGCTCCATCCCACTCAGGTCGATGCTGGGCAGGTGGAAGGCTGCTGGCCCCACCCGTTGCACGGGGCGACCATTCTGGACGACAAAGCTTGTTCGCAGCACCTCGTGGCGGCGCACCACCCCCTGCAGCGCCTGCGCCAAGGCGGCCACATCGAGGGCCCCACGGAGGCGGAGAGCAGTGGGGATGGTATAGGCCATATGGTCAGCATCCAACTGATCGAGGAACCAGAGGCGCTCCTGGGCGTAGGCGAGGGGCAGGGGTTGGCTGCGGTCAACTGGGAAGATGGGGGCAGCCTGGAGCGGATCCTGGCGCTGGCGGAGGGTGTCGATCGCTCCTGCCAACTCGGCGATGGTGGGTTGCTCGAAGAGGGTGCGTAGGGGGAGGTCAACCGCGAGCTCCTGACGGATGCGCGAGACGATGCGAGTGGCGAGGAGCGAGTGACCGCCGAGGGCGAAGAAGTTCGCTTGCGTACCCACCTGGGAAACGCCGAGCACCTGCTGCCAGATCGCAGCGAGCAGCGCCTCGGTGGCACTCCGCGGCGCATCGTCCGTAGCCAACGTCATGACGGTAGGCACCGGGAGGGCCTTACGGTCCAGCTTACCGTTGGGGGTCAGCGGCAGCGCATCAAGCACCACAAACGCACTCGGCACCATGTAGTCGGGCAAGCGACTCTGGAGATAGCTCCGCAACTCAGCTTCTAACTGCGCTCCCTCTGCCGTCCCCTGACCCCTGACCCCTAAACCCTGAACCCCCTCTTGCCCCCTAGACCCTGACCCCTGACCCCTAAACCCTTGGCCTACCACGTAGGCCACGAGGCGCTTCTCCCCGGGCGCATCTTCACGAACTACGACGACCGCCTCTCGTACTACGGGGTGGCTGCTGAGGATACTCTCGATTTCCCCGAGCTCGATACGGAAACCTCGGATCTTCACCTGCTGGTCGATACGCCCCAGGTACTCTAGGTTGCCATCGGGCATCCAGCGAGCCAGGTCTCCCGTCCGGTAGAGCCGTCCTTCCCCGAAAGGATTCGTGATGAACTTCTCCGCCGTCAGCTCTGGTTGGTTCAGATAGCCGCGAGCTACCCCATCGCCACCAGCGTAGAGTTCCCCTGCTACACCAATTGGGACGGGCTGGAGCCCGGCATCGAGCACGTAGACCTGCGTGTTGGCAATGGGGCGACCAATAGGCACCGACGCCCCTATTGCCGTAGTGCTGCTCATGGGAAAACAACTGGTGAAGGTCGTATTCTCGGTCGGGCCATAGCCGTTGATGAACTGGCAAGTTGGGATCGACTCCAGCACGCGGCATACGTGGCTGACCGAAAGGACATCACCACCCGCAAAAAGCTGCCGGAGTGGGCGGAGACCCTCGAGTTGCTCATCGACCATCAGGTGGAACAGTCCCGCAGTCAGCCAGAGCGAGGTAATTCGATAGTGCTGGATGGCCCACCCAAGTGTTTCCAACGAAGGTTGCTGGGGCGGCATGACGATGAGTTGTGCCCCGTGCAAGAGGGCCCCCCAGATCTCGAGGGTAGAGGCATCAAAGGTAATGGGTGCAAGTTGTAACCAGCGTTCATCAGTGCCGAAGTGTGCGTAGTCGGTGTTCAGAGTGAGGCGGGCAACGTTCTGATGGGTGACCAGGGCACCCTTCGGCCTACCCGTCGAACCCGAGGTGTAGATGACGTAGGCGAGGTGGTCGGGCTGCACCCTGCTCACCGGGTTGTCCGTCGGCTGTCGTACAATGGTCGGCCAGTCGCGATCAAGGCAGATGACCTGCGCGTTGATAGCAGGCAGTGTGGCCCGCAGCCGCTCCTGGGTCAGCAGCACGGGCACCGCGGCATCTGCAAGCATGAAGGTGAGGCGATCCTGGGGGTAGCTCGGATCCAGCGGTACGTAGGCCCCGCCCGCCTTGAGGATGCCCAGGAGTCCTACCACCATCTCCAACGAGCGCTCCACACAGAGGCCCACCAGCACCTCAGGGCCGACACCCAGCGCTTGCAGTTGG
>CAIWUD010000353.1 GCA_903915775.1 uncultured Chloroflexota bacterium
CAGGGTTTCAGTCAGACCCAGCAGCCATTGGGCATCGGACCAGTTTAGCCAATCCGGATCCTGGAGCGTACCTGGTGCTGCGGTGTCGAGGATGACCACGCGCGCCACCTGGTGTCCGGCCCGGCGCAGGGCGTGAGCGACCGCATAGGCGACCGTACCGCCAAGCGAGTAGCCCCCGAGCCAGTATGGGCCGTTGGGTTGGACGGTGAGGATCTGAGTGGCGTACCGCTCTGCCATCGCCTCAATCGTGGAGTCGGGCGGGGTTACACCATCCAAGCCGATGGACTGAAGGGCATAGAAGGGTTGCTCCGCGCCGAGGTGCTGAGCCAAGCCGTAGAATTGGAGCACGTTGCCACCGGCAGGGTGAATGCAGAAGAAGGGTGGACGGCTCCCGTGAGGTTGGATAGGTACGAGCGATGTCCAAGCCGATCCGGTGGCACCCTGACGCAACTCGCGGGCGAGGTGGGCAATGGTCGGGTGGGTGAAGAGGGTAGCGAGGGGAAGATGGCAGTCGAAGCGCTGGCGGATAGCACTCATGAGGCGTACGGCGAGGAGGGAATGCCCTCCCAGAGCAAAGAAGTTGGCATGAATCGAGATCGTGGGCAGACGCAAGAGCTCCATCCAGATCGCCGCGAGCTGCTGCTCGACGCCATCACGTGGGGCGTGGAACGAGGGATCGGTGAAGCGGGATGGCATGGGCACCGGGAGCGCCCTACGATCCAGCTTGCCGTTCGGTGTCAGCGGCAGCGTATCGAGCACCACAAACGCACTCGGCACCATGTAGTCGGGTAGGCGAGTCTGGAGATGGCTGCGTAGCTCAGCCACCAGCTGTTCCTCATCCCCAAACCCTACCCCCTGAACCCTAAACCCTTGGCCTACCACGTAGGCCACGAGGCGCTGCTCCCCTGGCATGTCCTCACGGGCCACCACCACCGCCTCTTGCACCACGGGGTGACTGCTCAGCACGCTCTCGATCTCCCCGAGCTCGATACGGAAGCCGCGCAGCTTCACCTGCTGGTCGATGCGTCCCAGATACTCTAGGTTGCCGTCGGGTAGCCAACGGGCCAGGTCGCCCGTCCGGTAGAGCCGCCCCGCCCCGAAGGGGTTGGCAATGAAGCGCTCCGCCGTCAGTTCCGGCCGGTTCAGGTAGCCACGACAGACCCCTGCCCCTCCGACGTAGAGCTCACCGGGCACCCCAATGGGCACCAACTGCCCCTGCTGGTCGAGCAGAACCAGGCCTAGGTCGGGGATGGGACCACCGATGACGCTCGCTGGACGCTCCACGTCGCCCCAGGTGAGCGGGCGGTAGGTTACATGCACGGTTGTCTCGGTGATCCCGTACATGTTGACCAGGCGTGGGGTGGTATCCCCATGCCGCTCGAACCAAGGTCGCAGACTGGGGATGTCCAGGGCCTCACCACCAAAGATGACGTAGCGCAGTGCTAAGGATGTGGGGGCAACCCCTTCGAGCGCCACCATCAACGAACGGAAGGCAGAGGGCGTCTGGTTGAGGACGGTGACCTGCTCGCGCTGGAGGAGAGCGTGGAAATCAGTAGGTGACCGACTGACCCAGTAGGGAACGACGATGAGCCGACCACCGTAGGCAAGGGCACCCCAGAGCTCCCAGACCGAGAAGTCGAAGGCAATGGAGTGGAAGAGGGTCCAGACATCCTGGGAGCCAAAGCCGAACCAGGGGTCGGTGGCCGAGAAGAGGCGAGTGATATTCTGGTGGGTAACCAGGGCTCCCTTCGGCGTACCCGTCGACCCCGAGGTGTAGATGACGTAGGCGAGGTGGTGGGGCTGCACCAAGCTCACCGGGTTGGTCGTGAGCTGTCGTGCAATCGTTGGCCAATCGCTATCGAGGCAGATGACCTGCGTATCAATCGTGGGCAGCGCAGCCCGCAACTGCTCCTGCGTGAGGAGCACGGGCACCGCAGCGTCCGCGAGCATGAAGGCGAGGCGCTCCTGGGGGTAGCTCGGATCCAGCGGTACGTAGGCCCCGCCCGCCTTGAGGATGCCCAGGAGTCCTACCACCATCTCCAACGAGCGCTCCACACAGAGGCCCACCAGCACCTCAGGGCCGACACCCAGCGCTTGCAGTTGG
>CAIWUD010000354.1 GCA_903915775.1 uncultured Chloroflexota bacterium
ACCGAGTGTTGCACCGGCAGTTGCCCCCCCAGCGCCGCGCACACCCTCAACGCCATCCGCCCGCCCACCTGCGCGCACGGCACCGCGCTCTCCTGCTCCGCCGGCAGCAGAGGAGGCAACGCCACCGCCACCACGCCCGTCCCAGCAAGATTCCCCGGTAACGCCCAAGCCCACGGCGTCGCCACCAACGTCTGCTCCCCCGCCACTACCGCCGCGCTCGCCCGATCTGGCCGCTGCGGCAAATGCCGACTTCTCGACTCTCGATCTGATCGAGGCGCGCTGGGAAGAGATCAAGCGTGATGTACGCCCACACAGCCCGGCAGTACAGGCCCTCCTCAACGGTGCTCGACCCATCGATGTGGAGGGTAAAACCCTGATCCTACTAGTGACCTCGGCGTTTCACAAGGATAACCTTGAGAAGCCGCAGAATCGGCGTATCGTTGAGGAGGTGGTGCGTCGCCTACTGGGTGCCGCCTACGCTATTCGCTGTACCATCGAGGCTCGGCAGGAGGCGCGTGATCTGCGCGGCCAGATCCGTGAAGCGCGTCAGGACGACCTGGTACGGGCGGCGATGAATATCTTTGACGCGCACATTATCGACATCGAGCCCGAGGATCGTGCATGATAACCCTCTTCACGGGTGGGGCCCGTAGCGGCAAGAGTGCTCGCGCCGAGCAGTATGCGGCACGTCTGGGGCAGCCGGTCCTCTACCTGGCCACTGCGGAAGCTCTCGATGATGAGATGCACACCCGCATTGCTCACCACCGGGCACAACGTCCGTCGAGTTGGCTGACCTGTGAAGAGCCCTTGGCCGCTAGTACGCGTCTGGCTGAACTTGAGCCGGGTATGACGGTGCTGCTCGATTGTCTCTCGCTCCTGGTGAGCAACCTCCTGTTGGCCCACGAGGCAGAACCGGAACCGGTTGTTGAGCGGGAGGTGACGGCACTGCTGGCAGCGGCACACCAGCGCAGGCTCCAGCTCGTTGTGGTGACGAATGAGGTAGGGATGGGGATCGTGCCAGCCTACCCCCTCGGAAGGATCTATCGCGATATCCTGGGACGTGCCAATCAGCGTGTCGCTGCGGCCGCCGATGAGGTCTACCTCGTGGTTTCTGGCATTCCTGTTGAGGTCCGTGCACTCCAGGCAGCATGGGCACGCTCACCCGGGTAGACTGCTGCACTGTGCGTTGAACATGGTAAGATGGGAGTAGCTGTTGGCGCTCCCTGTGACTAGTACAGAGGCTGAGAGCCTTCTACCCGTACCCCTATCGTCCGAGGCGCGAGAGGCGACATGGAGATCTTCAACATCCATCTACTCGAGTTTCTCCTCATCGCAGGGCTGGGGCTGATCATCTTTGGCCCCGAGCGGCTGCCCGAGGCTGGGCGCTTTCTCGGCAAGCAGATGGCACGCTTCTTAGCCTGGCAGCAGCAGTCACCCGAGTTGCAGATGATCAGCGAGGTTCGCTCGGAGTTGGATCGGGAGATTGCCAGCCTGCGTGATGAACTGCTGAAGACACGCACGCAACTCGACGTCTCACAAGATATGGAGACGCTGCGCAAAGATCTTCGCTCAATGGTGAATCTCCGTGAGGAGTTGACGGTACAGACACCCGAGCTCCCAGCACTCGACCAGGCAACGCTACTTCCAAAGTCGGCGAATGGGGCCGCTGCAGGGGAGATAGTACCTGCCAAACCGGTGGGCCTAGGGGGTACGGTGCCGATGAGCAGTCCGCAGCCCGTGAGCTCCTCGACGGCTGTGCTCAATACCATCGACGACCCGCCCCCGGCCCGTCGCCCACTCCACGATGCGATCGAGGCTGAGCCGGAGCTTGATTATCCAACTCCTGCCGATCTAATCCCAGACGTGGCGCAGCCTGGTGCCGATCCAAGCGGAGCCAGTGAACTACTACCAGCAGCGGTAGCTGATAACGAGCAACTTCTGCGCCAGCTTCAGGCCATGCGCAGCGAACTGCAGGCGCTCATCGATGAACTCCAGCAGCGGGGTCTGATCACGGCGACATGGAATCAGCGTCCCACCGAGGTAGCCGGTAACCAGGAGAGGCACACACCATGATCGGTGAGAAGCCCAGCGTCGCTCAACCATCAACCGAAGAACCAACCACGATGCACCTGCTAGAGCATCTCGCCGAGTTGCGCACCCGTCTGGTGCGGGCTGCTTTTGCCGTTATGATTGGGATGGGCATCGGGCTCTTCATGGTACTGGGGCCGCTGAAGGTGGTTGATATCATCATCATGACCTTTGCCCCCCTCACCGATCGCCCACCAGTCCAGAGTGTTGGTACGGCTGAGGAGTTCACGAGCTACATGACGGTGGCCCTGGCTGTTGGCCTCGTCCTCGCCATGCCCGTGATCGTCTATCAACTACTGGCCTTTATCGTCCCCGGCCTGACCGACAAGGAGCGGCGGATCATCTTCACTGCAATACCGTTCGTCACGCTCTTCTTCATTGCCGGGCTCGTCTTCGGCTGGTTCATCACCGTACCAACAGCCATCCGCTTCCTCGTTGGTTTCTCTGGCTCTGCCTTAGTGGAGAGTCAGCCAGCCATTTCCGATTTTATCAGCACGGTGACGACGCTCCTCGTGATCAACGGCGTGGTGTTTGAACTACCCGTGATCATCTATGTTCTGGCCTTTCTCGGGGTGGTGACGGCGAAGCAGCTGGCGCGCTATCGGCGCTTTGCCATCCTCGGGGTGATCGTGATTGCCGCCCTGATCACCCCGACGGGCGATCCGATCAACCTGGCCCTCCTCGCCATTCCCATGTACTTCCTCTACGAGTTGGGCGTAATCATGGCCCGCTTCGTGCCGAAGCGCCCCTGAGGTAACTGTTCACACTTCTCCTGGAGCGAGGGCGTCTCGCCCTCGTGGCCCCCCCGTACGGGCAACCCCCCGTGGTTACCCTGCCGTTGGCTTGCCCCAAAAGTGAACAGGTACCGCCTGAGGCGTGGCAAGGGAAGCCCTCAGCAAACCCTGCTAGCGCCGGGTGTATGGCTTCAGTACGTTAGCACATCTTGCCCCTACCCCACCCCTCCCCCGTTGGGGGAGGGAGCCGGAATCATCACGGGCGGATGCGGCGGAGCAGCGCCGTCAGGCGGTCGTAATCATCTTTGAGCAGGCTAGCCAGTTCGCGCCCGGCGCGCACCAGGTAGTGACGACTGTCGGCGCGGGCGCGGGCCGCCGCACGGAGGTGTGCCGCTAACAGTTCGTCGTTGGGCACCTGTGCAGCAAAGAGCACACTACGAAAGTAGTCGTAGTCGCTGCTGAAGCGTTCTAGTTCGGCTGCGTCACACGGGTAGACCGAGTAGTGAACGGGTGGTGGCTGGGGTGGTAGGTAGTGGTAGATCTGCCCAGCCTCACTGAAGCCGACCGTCAGCGCCGAAAACTCTGTCTGCAGCACTTCGGCCAAATCGGGGTTTTCGAAATAGATCTCCGCATCGAAGAGCTCCCGTCCACTATACGTACGGCCACGTACCACGGCTCGTCCGCCTGGATCCTTGCTCCCGGTACGGATCTCGTAGACAAGACCGTAGATGGCGAGATCGGTGGTGCGCGAAACTGCCCGTACGAGTCCACCAAAGGATGGTGCCGTAAGCAGTTCATAGGCACCGGCAGTAAACCGAGTGGTGGACGATTCGATCACTTCAGCAATGCGCTGCATAGTAGCCCTATTCGGAAGTTCCTACCATAGCGTGTACTACCTCGTGCGAGGCTACCCGCGGCTAAACTCTTTGCTGTCAGCCTTGGCCGAGTTTGCATGGGGGATCTCGGCACGGTAGAGGCTGCCCTCCAGCATGCGTTGAAACGCCCGGCGATCAGCACCACGGATCACTGCTTGCTCATGGGCGCGCGCTAGTGCTACCGGGTAGCCGTCGCCGCGGACGCACTGATCGTACACGAGCGCGTGCACCCGGTCAACCATAGCCCGATCAGTAGCGACCCAGTGGGGAATCTCGATCCGGCAGAGCTCTCGGCCGACCCGCATGTGGAAGAAGTGGATCCGATGGGGGCCATAACACTCGAAGTTGATCCGGCTCATGGAGAGAAAGAGCGGACCACGCTGCCCCTCAGCCAGGTTGCGCCCCAGGATATCACCATCAACGAGATCCTGGCAGGGTGTGCAGGAGGGTGGACGCCCGGCGCGCATATCACTACACTGCTCACAGTGAGCACCCCGTGAAGACGCGACGATCACATCGGGGCAGTGCATTAGGCGAATGGTACCAATCACCTCCGGTGAGCGCGGACGGCTGATGTAGGAGGCGACCGGTATGCCCAAGTAGCGCATCCGATCGAGATAGCTCAGGTAGCGGGAGAGGAAGTAGTCCTGTACCACCCGCTCCGCGCCAGCCAGCGTCCAGCGCACCAAGGTGCCATCCTGGAGGGCCACGGCGGGCAACGAACCGTCGAGATACTCCTCGGCCAGATCGGCTAGGGCTAGACCCTCATCGACGTCCCGGCGCGCACTGAGGTAGTTGCCCTCGATGGGAATGCGGCGTGCTCCATCACGTAGATAGAGATCCTCTTCGCGGTAACAGAGCACCGGTTGCGATGTGAGTCGAGCCGTCGGTTGGTGACCATAGCGTAGGTAGACCTGCCCAATATTGATCACAAAGCAGGGTGCACGCCCATGGTGATCGAGCTCGATCTGTGAACCATCCGTTGCCACCAGTGCATAGGCCGCTGGTACCACGGGTGGATCGATCCTCGTCGTGAAGCGCTCGACGGGGCGGGCTAGCAGCCAAGCCGCACTGGTACGGCTCAGATCCACAGCATGCGCCCAGTGCATCTCCTCGCCATCGGCGGCAAGGTAGCGCTTATGGACCATAGCGACACGGTTGGCGCTATCGGCAGCCTCTGTCGCGGCGTTGTGGCTCATCTGACGGACTTGGCGACCCAGTGCGGTGAGATCAAGCCCCATGGAGACTCTTTCCTGGCTTCTGATCGGTTCGGTGCCCGTGACTATCTCGTACGGGAGGTGGTTGTGGAATGGTCGTTCCACTGTCGCTCCACAGGCGTCATGATACCGTCACTGTGCATAGAACGCAAGTGCGGTGATGAGCTCATGAACGACTTCGCACTTCTACACCCGGGGATGTTCACCATGCACAGCCCACCGGACCGGGTTGGTGATGATGTATTGCCGAATACGATCCAGGGATTCTCCATCGCGGATGACATGTTCGTAGTAGTTGCGCTGCCAAACCCTTCTGTGGAAAGGTGTCCAGCCGGACTGTTTTATCCCATCAGCATATCGTTTCGTGGTCAGGGTTTTGAACCGATGAACTACGTCTGGTAACGATAACGTTGGGGCAGGCCCGGTTGGGGCAGGCCCGGTTGGGGCAGGCCCGGTTGGGGCAGGCCCGGTTGGGGCAGGCCCGGTTGGGGCAGGCCCGGTTGGGGCAGGCCCGGTTGGGGCAGGCCCCTGTGCCTGCCCTTGGG
>CAIWUD010000355.1 GCA_903915775.1 uncultured Chloroflexota bacterium
CGGTTCATGCCCACTCCCACTCGGAATCGTCCCAATCGGTTGGTGGTGGAGTCGCATCGAGCAGGGTGTCGTCGCCCTGCGCCGCCATCTGGCGGAACTGCACGGACCAGGCGGCCCGCGGTGCACCACTTGGGCGAACGATGAGTTGGGCTCCTTGGATCTCGATCTCGATGTCGTCTGTTAAGCCGACTTGGTCGCGGACGGTCTTCGGGATACGGATTCCGTGCGAGTTGCCAATGCGAATCAGACGTGTCTTGATAACCGTACTCATATCACAGCTCCCTGACTACAGTAGATACATTGTAATTACGTTGACTGGTGTTGTCAAGTGCAGCGGCTGTGGTAACTATTCACCCTTCTCCCTGGCGGAACTCGATCGACTGACGGAGATGGGTGGCATCAGCAGGGTTAGGGAACAGATAGCAGATTTGCCATGATCAGTGCTCATTTGCGCGTGGCTTCTCCAGTATACTTGATCGTGACCGGAAGATAAAGCGCGTACCTGTTCACAATCCGGGTAGCTAACGACTGGGCAACCACGGGGGGTTACCCGTACGGAGGGGGCCACGATGGCGAGACGCTCTCGCTCCGAGAGAAGTGTGAACAGGTACTGAAGCGCTGGTACTTGCTCTAGTAGGGCAAGCGCCATGATGCGCAACTACGAGTCAGTAGTACAACCATTGACAGGGGTACCGATCAACACTTTGAGGAGAAGCTCACATGCACGATGATCCACTAAGCCAAACGTCGACCAGATCATCAGATCCTCTACGGGTAACCGTAGTTGATTTTGACATGTCGTTCGGACAACTTATTCTATTTTTAGTGAAGGCCGCTATTGCTGCAGTTCCTGCAGTGATCATTCTTGCCTTCTTAAGTGCTATACTCCTCGGTATATTAGGTGGTATATTAGGTGGCTTAGCTGGACTGATCTAAGCACTATTTCTGTTAGATAGGCTTTGGCATGGCGACAGAAGCCTCGCTCTTCCCCTGTACCGACCTACATACGCTCGAGGAGAGTTTGGCTCAGGAGCTCCCCAATCTTGTCTTGATCGGGGAGCTTCCACTCACCTTTGAACTGTACCATCAGATCACCATGGAGATCCAGGGTCTGGTAAAACGACAAGGGTTCGCTGATGCGTCCAACATCTTACGCGAGAGATACCCTTGCGTGTTTGCGGTCTTTCTCGTAGCCCATGGGATCTACAAATACCACGGTGGCAACTACTGGTCTGAGATCATCAACATCACTGGCAGCAAAAGTGTATCTACCTGGGGGCAATTCTTCCTCCAGTTTCTTTGTCACCATCAACTTCCGCTCTTTCCCGATTCTGGTGGACATGCCTACGTGGCCCCAATCTTGCTCCATGGAGGCATTCCCGACCATAGTCTGCACAACTTCTTCGAGCATGTCATAGTCCCGCTGAGCGAGAGCATGGCAGAGAGCGATACAGACATCAGGGTATCGCTATACGACATGATCCTCGAAGCAATCCAACATGCACCTATCAACCGCCCGATCAAGCGCTTTTTGACTTATGGCGGAGCCGTAGCACGCGACTTTGTTCATCGCGTGCTCGATCTTCACCGTACCTATGTTGAACACCAACACGTACCTGAGCGGTTGAAGGTTGGCCTACCGCAGCGGGTCATTGACAGCTACACCAGATGGGCAGAGCGACGTCGATCCCGAAGCAACACTCCCATGCTCCGCCTTCGCAGACCAGAGGTATGGTTTGACCGGTGGGGTGATGGGGTGCTTCTAGATTTCCCAGCAGAGCGCCTTTCAGGCATGGAGCGACCAGAAGGTAGTTGGCGTGTTCAGAGCGGCCAAGCTACACAGTTGTGCCGGGTCGCAGTCTCGGCGGTAAATGACGCATGGGAGACCGTACCGGGCCGCATACCACTCGATCCAGCCACCAGATATGAGGTACAGTTTCGAAGCGGCAGTACTATGCTACGCTCCTGGTCAATTATCCCTAGTTGCATAGACGAACCACTGCTCGTATTTGATGCAGATACGGGATCGCTCATCCCGATCCACAGGGCGCTCCCTGCCAGAACACTCTGGCTACTGGTTCGTACTGACGCAATCGTCAGTGTCACCCAGGGTGAGCAACGTGATCAACCGATAGAACTCGATGGCACTTGGAGTAGCTTTCGACTTGAGCACTGGGATCTCAGCCGGGCAACCGAGATACGTATCAACTCTGTTACGCTACCCATCCTACCTGACGAGCGTGCACTACGACCTCAGCTTACTGGCGGCAAGCTCATTGACCTCGGCCTGCGCACAGTCGACCTACCGATCTACGAGCAGCAGCCACCAAAGATCGCCATTCCGATACCACCACAATACACTGCTATTCAGGAGCTTGGCCGGTGGCGATTCACTTTGCGGGTCAGTGAGCGACTTGTCTGCCAGCAAGAGCCACTAACCAACCTTCAACGGGCCATAACAGTGACAGATGCTAGCTTGTTCATCGACCTAGACAAGCTAAGTCAGACGATCTTTGGCCATTTCGTCATTACACTGCGCGGTCCACTCGGTCGCGATAGCAACTTTGAGTTTGGCCTAGTAGCACAAATACACGTATCAGGACACGACAAGCTACGTGTGGCTGAAAGACCCGATCAACTCCCTGTTGGTGTGTTACAGATCGCGGCCCATCCCGACCTAGAGGTCGTTGCCAGCGACGTGCTGCTTCGGGTCACTGAGCAACAGCCTGGGCTATTCACGGTTATTGCCCCACCCCAGGTCGTACTAGCTCGGCTTGCGATACGCTCACGTAGTAATCCTGGACGGGAACTACCGCTTACCGTACCGCTGCCACAACTGTGCTGGACCCTGACCGAACAAGAGATGCGCTGGTCGAGCAACCCAATGTGTTGTGCACAAGCCTGGCTTGATCATACTGAGGCACCGGAGTTGCTATTGCGACTTGATCCACCGCTACAACTCGTCACCCTCCCAAAAATCAGGCTCATGATCCGCAGTTCGCTTGAACCACATATTCAGCACGATCTTCAAGCCCGTGGCAACGCGATGCGTGGTTGGAGTTTCGCACTCCGAACGGCACGAGATACGATCCGCAATAGCCATAGTCCATCGCTCATCGCGCTCCTGAGCGTTGCCGATCTGTTGGACATCTGCAAACCGACCTCACTGCCTATTCTGACCATTGTCCAGAGTCTTGATATCAGACACATACACGTTGAAGTGACCGAACGGCAAACGTATTGGGATATTCGAGCGACATGGGAGCAGAGCCGGCACATTACCGGCATGGCACTCAGTTTCTGGCCACTCTGGCAACCTTGGCGCCCGGCAATCCACTTCCCGATCCCCAATGAGAGCATAAATCGCTTTGTTCAGCGCGTGGATCGGGGCGACTTACCACCAGGACGCTACCGAGTTAACGTGAACATCATCAACCCATGGTCGTCCACAGAACTCCTGCGGCCGGAACGTTGGGAGGGAGGTGGGTATGATATAGGCATTGGTGAGCGTGCCGCAAGAGCATTGGCCAAAATCACGGATACCGTACAAGGTGCAATGAGCGCACTACTCTGCGCTCCTGATGCCGACATGGCAGCACGTGCCGTGCAACGTATCTGTACAGCGAGCAGCAGTGACAGCACGGCTGAGGATTTTCTTCAGACTCTGGCGATTCTCACAGAGCATGGTGAAGAGCAGACGTGGATCACCGATCAGCAGTGGCAGGGTTTCACTACTCTGGCGAGTTTCACGCATACGATAGGTTTGGAACTGCTCCAGGCCATGTTGGGCGATCGCGAGCGTTTCGCACCAACGACCTGGAAGAGAATCACTAATTGTCTAGAGCTGCTCTACCCCGAGCTCGCCGCTTGTTGTGACCAGACAGGGCGGTCGGGTCTTGTGTGGTATAGCCAACTAGATCCCATCCTTAGCCAGGCCCATGCCTCCTCTGAAGCACGTGCTGCCATGATTGCATGGCTTGACGATCATGATCTCCTTCCCGTTGCTGCCAATCTACAGCCTGAACGTTCCCATCTCGTAGATGATCCAGATAGCGTCCCACCCATTCCTAAAGGTCTCCTTCGTGATCCGTATGCCATCTACCTGAGTCAGATTGGTCAGATCTCCCTGCTCAATGAAGACGAGGAACGAACTATTACCCGTCTGGTTGCCGAAGGTTACCGCGCGCAGAGGGAGTTGCGTACGCTCGCTGTAAGCCCTCAACGTACCAAGGCATTGCGGCAGATTGCCGAGGTAGGCCAGAGAGCACGTATTCAACTCATCAACGCGAACCTACGCCTTGTCGTCAGCTATGCGAAGCGCTACCTCAACCGTGGATTAAGCAACCTTGACTTAGTTCAGGAAGGAAATATTGGGCTGATGCGTGCGGTGGAGAAGTTCGATCCTACACGCAACACTCGCTTTTCAACCTATGCAACTTGGTGGATTGAACAGGCCCTGCGTCGAGCAATTGCTGATCGAAGTCGCCTGATCCGTCTGCCTGT
Organism: uncultured Chloroflexota bacterium; assembly: GCA_903915775.1. Taxonomy (GTDB): domain Bacteria; phylum Chloroflexota; class Chloroflexia; order Chloroflexales; family Chloroflexaceae; genus Viridilinea. The sequence goes on from CAIWUD010000355.1 coordinate 4,504, forward strand.
TCACCTTTATGACCAGATTGTTAGGATCAAACAGATGCAGAGCCAGTTAACTCAGCAACTCGGTCGTGAACCAACCGAGCGTGAAGTAGCCACTGCTCTAGATATCGATGAGTACAGGGTGATCAAGTCGCTCGGGTATGCTCAAGAACCAGACTCGCTTGATCGACCAGTTGGGGAAGAGGGTGATTCGCGGCTAGGTGATCTCATCCCTGATCACCTGGCTTCATCCATCGATGATGCGATCGATGCTGAGATCTTCTGCGCAGAGATAGATACATTACTCTCGTCGCTTTCAGATCGCGAACGTCGAGTAGTTGAACTGCGCTGTGGACTCATTGATGAGCAGGAACACACACTTGAAGAGATTGGCAAATACCTTGGTGTAACCCGCGAGCGCGTTCGACAGATCGAGGTCAGTGTATACCGGAAACTCAGGAAATCACTCAAGCAAGTTATCGAAAGATAGCTACAGCAAATCAATCATCGGCTAACAGCAAGGACGTACGCCATGCAGCGTCTCCACCCGCTCCACACCACAAACCAAATCCGCGACACCTACCTGCGGTACCTCTCAACCATCTACCCCTTTCGCAACCCGCAACTCCACGAGGCGTTCCAGGTAGCACTCACCGAGCCAGAGCGACTAGTGAAAGGGCCGCTGCTTGAGACATCGCCACCATTTCAGCCAGGTCGCACCATCGAGCAACTCGTAGCCCACGGTCTGCTTCACCCGCTCTTCCAAGCATTGTGCTCTGATACGCTTCCGTGGGATCGCCCACTCCACATGCACCAGGATCGGGCTGTAACCCATGTCATCCGCCATGAGCGCAACGTGATCGTTGCTACCGGTACTGGATCGGGCAAGACGGAGAGTTTTCTCTTACCAATCCTTGACGCGCTCCTCCGTGAGCAGGCTGCTGGAACGCTCAGCGAGCCAGGGGTACGCGCACTCCTGCTCTACCCCATGAACGCACTGGCCAACGACCAACTGAAGCGTCTCCGCCGAGTCGTGGAGCACTATCCGGCAATCACCTTCGGTCGTTATACCGGAGAAACCCGAGAGACCTTCGAGAGTGCGCGTGATGACTTCTACCATCAGTTCCCGGGAGAAACACTGCTCCCTCATGAGCTTATCAGTCGCGAGCAACTCCGTGAGACCCCACCACACATTTTACTGACCAACTACGCAATGCTGGAGTACCTCCTGCTACGTCCTGAGGATTGTGAGTTCTTTGATGGTCCAACGGGTGGGAAGTGGCGGTTCATTGTCCTCGACGAGGCGCACACCTATGATGGCGCCAGTGGTATCGAGATCGCGATGTTACTACGCCGGCTGAAGGATCGTGTTGTCGGGAGTCAGATCGGCAGGATCCGTTGTATCGCTACTAGTGCCACACTGGGCCGTGGACGAGCAGACTTCCCGATGGCAGTTCAGTTTGCCACCAAACTGTTCGGCGAACCTTTTGAGTGGATCGAGGACTCGGGGGAGCGTCAAGATATTATTGAGGCAACTCCGATCCCGATCGCTGATCTTGGCTCAGTATGGGGGGAGGGACCCCCGCAACTCTACCAAGATCTTTGCACCATGCTGGAGGAGAGAACCGAAGGGTCTTCCCTCAAGTTAACCCACTTGATCGCTGTCGCTCGAAAACATCTTCCGCCCCAGATAGTCAACGAGGCCCAGACAACTGCAGCCTGGTTACACTATGCTGGTGGTACGGCAGAGGCTGCCGCTACGTCAGATGCGATTGACGGATTCCTCTTCTCGATTCTGCGCGGTGATACTAGGCTACGCCACCTACGCCGTCTCCTTGGCGAACGCCCCTGGATGATGAGCGAGCTTGCAACCACCATATTCCCCGATCAGCACGATGCTCAGGATCGACTAATCGATCTCATCGACCTTGCCGTACGAGCACGTGCACAGCATGCCACCCAGACACTACTCCCTGCACGTTACCACCTGTTTGCACGAGCGCTTGAGGGTGCCTTCGCCTGTTTGAACCATGAAGGGCATGCTGACAGACGTCCACGTATCTTCCTCAATCGGTATGCCCACTGTCCCGAGTGCAACGCTCAAGTGGTTGAGCTTGCTAGTTGCACGCGCTGTGGTGCAAGCTATATCGTAGGGAAGATTACAACGGGTAGTGCTGGGGCAACTACCTCTAACCCGGTCAAGCAACTTCACGATCTGAGCTCTGAAGACGGCACGCCGGTCTGCCTGCTGATCCAGCAACTTCCTGTAAGCGATGATGAGGATGAAGCGGTAGTTGCGAACGACGACTCCACGCTCTCCGCAGGGCAAGGCTTCCACACCCTTTGCCTTCGTTGCGGTACCCTGAGTGACCGCGATCATGCGCAGTGCCAATGTGGGGTTCAGGCGGCTGCGCTCCCCGTAACCCCGGCTCCCCTCAATGATCAGCACCTACCAAGAGTCTGTCTCTCCTGTGCGACACGGAACCATGGCAGTCTGATCTACCGATTTCTGACCGGCCAGGATGCTCCTGTCAGCGTACTCGCCACAGCGCTCTACCAGCACTTACCACCATCACGTAACGAAGAGGAACAGCACTTACCGGGTGCAGGGCGCAAACTCCTCATCTTCTCCGATAGTCGGCAGGACGCGGCATTTTTTGCCCCCTACCTCGAGCGCACGTACCAGCAACTGCTCCGGCGACGGCTGATCCTCAAGGCGCTCTCCGAGGATCCTCATGGCCGAGCTGGCCATCTACGTCTGCAGGATATTGTACGACTTGTGCAGCTTCAGGCTGAGCGAGCCAGTATGTTCACTCCTGATCAGAGCAACGTCTATCGGTGCCGCATCGTCACCACCTGGCTCATGCAAGAGTTGATCACGCTAGACCGCAGAATCGGACTGGAAGGGATAGGCCTGCTCCAGTTTCGACTGGTACGTCCAGATGGTTGGCGTGCACCGACAGCACTCACTCAAGCACCGTGGTATTTGACCGATGATGAGGCTTGGGCGTTGATCGCCCTGCTGCTTGATACCCTTCGTCAGCAAGGTGCTACGACCTTCCCAGAGGATGTCGATCCGCGAAGTGAGGAGTTCGCCCCACGTAATCGCCCTATCTACATACGGGGTTCCGGCTCGGATACCAGTGCTGGCATCCTGAGTTGGACACCAGTCCGTGGACGTAATCAGCGGCGCTACGACATCCTCAATCGCCTACTACAACGCATAGCCCCCGAACTCGAAAGATCCGTCCGTGAGCACCAGGTCCTTCAGGCACTTGATGGGATCTGGCATGATCACCTGAGCTCCTCGCGCTCCGTATGGCGTAACCATCTGGTGTCCACACCGCTCAAGCGAGAGGGGATTGTCTATCAGTTGAGCCACCAGTTCTGGGATCTGGTGCCATCGTCGATCGCTTCGCTGTATCGCTGTGATACCTGCACCATGGTTACATCGCTCTCCGTGCGTGATCTCTGCCCTACCAACGGTTGTAGTGGACGCCTAACGCCGGTTGACCTTCACCAGGAGATAGGGCCTGGCAACCACTACCGTGTACTCTACGAACTGCTCAACCCTATTCCACTCAGTGCCGAGGAGCACACCGCACAGTGGACGAGCATGCAGGCAGGTCGTATCCAAGAACGCTTCGTGAATGGTGAACTGAACGTGCTCAGTTGCTCAACAACCTTCGAACTTGGTGTCGATGTTGGCGAACTGCAGGCGGTGCTTATGCGTAACGTCCCCCCTACAACGGCCAACTATGTGCAGCGTGCCGGCCGTGCAGGCCGGCGTACAAACGCGACAGCCTTTGTCCTTACCTATGCTCAGCGCCGCTCCCATGACCTCTCACACTACGCTGAACCGGCACGGATTGTGGCCGGGAAGATACTACCGCCACGCTTCTCGCTCGCGAATAGCAAGATCGCACGGCGTCACATGCAGGCCACCCTGATCGCAGCATTTTTTCGCATGGTACGGGATAAGCATGGCCGACTCTTCAAGAACGTCGGTGATTTTTTCCTTGCCCCAACTGTTGGGTCGAGCGGTGCCCAACTGCTTCGCGAGTTTGCAGCACAGCATCCAGCCCATGTCGAGGAGGCGCTCATACGGATTGTGCCTCAGGAGATCCACGCAGAGCTCGGTATCAGTACCTGGGAGTGGCTATGCAACGCCGATGGCGATGGGATGATCGATCTCCTTGATCGGGTCGACGCTGAAATTAGTCACGATATCGCCACCTACGCGCATATGGAGCAAGAGGCTGCAAGCCAGAGAGCGTATCCCAAGAGTAACTACTATAAGCAGGTGGGCAACACGATTCGTGGACGCTCGATCCTTGAGACCATGGCATCGCGCAATCTGCTCCCAAAGTATGGCTTTCCAACCGATCTTGTTGAACTCAAGACGAACCACCTGAATATCCCAGAAGCAGCAGAGATTGAGTTACAACGTGATCTACGCATGGCCATTGCCGAATATGCTCCAGGGGCGCAGATTGTTGCCGCGAAGCGTATCTGGACCGGTGGCGGCATCTCCATGCAGCCAAAAAAATCCCTACCCACGTATGAGTACGCCGTGTGTCCTGATTGTGGACACTTCCATCTGCATCAGACTCAACGCCCTACGAACTGTGTCGTCTGTGGCACATCGCTCACAAGCCTTCGTGTTCGAAGGGGGAGATTTATCAAGCCAGAGTTCGGTTTCATTGCTGCGGATGGCAAGAGCAAACCGGGTGAACAGCGACCGCAACGAGCCTATAGCTCGCACGTCTATTTTGCTGAGTATGCAACGTTACCAACGGGGGAGAGGACTGAACCAGCAATCGCCGTCGTTGAGTCGGTCTCGGGCCCACGCATCCAGGTTGAGCAACGTTACTCACGCTTTGGACGCATGGTTCTTGTCAATGGCGGACCTGCGGATCGTGGCTACACCATCTGCAATGATTGTGGTTACGCTGAAATTGTGCCATTCGTGCCGATCGGTACACAACGTAGCAGGTCACGTGCCCGCTCAGCGCATACTAACCCACGTACGAGCAGGGAGTGCAGCGCGTTGACCAATACGGTGCATCTGGGGCACGATTTCCTCACCGACGTGATAGAACTTAGGTTTCGAGGAGCAGCTGCAGATCTCTCTGATAAGCAACTCTGGCGATCGCTGGTCTACGCTTTGCTCGAAGGAGCCGCTCAGGGGCTAGGGATCCGGCGCGATGATCTTGATGGTACCCTCTATCGACACGCTCCCGCCGCGCCACCAGCCATCATTCTGTACGATAACGTTCCTGGCGGGGCTGGGCATGTCCAGCAGATTGCCCAGGAACTCTCTGAGGTACTGAATACGGCACTCAACCACGTCCGTCGCGACTGCTGTGGCCCAGAGACGAGTTGCTACGAGTGTCTACGCAACTACCGAAACCAGCCCTATCACGATACGCTGAGCCGAAGCGGTGCACGAGACTTCTTGGAGATAGTCGTCAACCAGCGGTAGTGTGGAGAACATCTCGAACGCTCCCGCTATTAGGGCAGCTTAACACACAGAAGCTAGGTAGCACATCATGAATACAACCGAGCCAATCCCACTCAACATGCTGCTGGGGAACCAAAAATTTCTCGAGCAGGTGTTTTTAAAAGCACTAATACATGCGAGAAGGCATCTCCGATCGTCACGCGTAGGGCGGCTCAAATCGATGGTCAATGCCATGAGTTTGCCACTCGATGGCTTCTCGCGATCACCGTTTCGGATCATCACGACAGCGCGAGTCAACGAACTCGCGCAGAAGTTAGCCAGAGCCACCCAACAACCGGATGAAGAACGAATATTTGACTGCATCCTACCGCTCTGGGTCGAAGCAAACCCAGAACTGGAGGCCAGCACACGTGAGGTCTGCACCGAGCAGGGCATTATCCCAGAGCCTGAGCCAGTGACCATGGTCTGTGCTGCACCGCACCCAGACGTGATTACGCGACTCATCGCGGCGGTTCGTCATCGTCATGTTGACATCGATGAAGACTCTATCAGGCTGATGGTTGTGACCATCACTGGCTTGCACGACAACCTAGAGATGGAGAGTGAGCCCGAGGAACTCGACACCATGCCCCATCTTCCGACACCGCCACCCAACCAGAGTCTCGATACCAGCAACCTCTCGCCTGCCTGGTGGAGCGCACTCCTTGACTGGCTTCGTCATGTGCCCTACGAGTCCGCACTATGGGAGACGGAGGCGGTCGAGCTCTTTCGCGACCATTTTGCCGAGCTCGCCCAGGAGAAGCAGCAACTCCGCTCGGGAAGGGCCAGCATTGCCGAGGCAATCGTTCGTTTGCGCGCCGATTTCACCGATACGATCGCCGATCTGGAGCTCAATACTATCTTCTCCTGGGATGCAGTGCACTGCCCTGCGCACGCCATCCCACATGTACTGCAACAGCTTGAGCAGTTGCAAGCCGTAATGTGCGCGTGGCGTGACCAAGACCAGATGCCCAGAAAGCGTAGTGAGCGCGCAATTTACCTAGAAGAGCTGCAGCGCCTGGAGGAGCAGATAGAGATCCTCCACGCCTCACTCCACGCCAATCTTGTGGACGCTAGCACCGGCAAAGAGACTGCTCAGCGGGAGATGGGTGGGGAGGAGGATGACGAGGAGGGGCCGGAGCAACAGGATGCGCGCCCAGTTGTGGCGGTGAGTGATCCCGTGCCTACACCGCCCGACTCACCCTCTGCGACGGTGAGCATTGATGATGCGGAGGATTTTGCCTCGGCAGAAGTAGTGGAGGAGATTGCTACTACCCCGGCTCATGAGAACGGAGCGCAGGCGACCTCAGCAAGCCAGGTTTTCGTCGCTTCTAGCGCTGCTTTGGAGGATGAGACCGACGAACTGGCAGCAGAGAGCTTAGAAGAGGTACGCACGGTCATACCTGAGCTCCACGAGGATGAGGCAGATTCTGTGCGGCCCGATCCTAGTAATGGAGTGGACGCGCCTCACCAGCCACCGACGAGTAATCAGCCAGACGTTGTGGTTGACCAGTTGAGCGTAGAGCAGCTGGCTGCGCAGGATCAGCCCCAGGCGGAGGCGGAGCAAGGGGCTGTTGAAGAAGGGTGGCAGGAGCTATTCTGGTCGCTCCTCGAGGCTGACGACATTACTGGCGCCTACTGGCTTGCCCGTGCACTCGCTGCCCGCGACATCACCCCACCTATTGCGCTCGATCTCTTGCAGGTGCTCGGTGGGAGCCGCTGGTTACCGATCGAGTCTGGCCATGGAGGTGCACTCGCCGCCGATATTGCCACCATCGCCAGCCGCTACCAACCGTCCGGTCGCGACGAAGAGGTGCTTCTTGGCCTAGGAGCCGCCTGTATACCGGTGCTTCGGACCCCGGAGAGCGGCTTACTTCATTGGGTCGAAGCCCCTGCCACCTACCACTCGCTCTACGAATTGGCCCGAACGATCAGAGAGTTTGCGAGCCAGGGCCTACTCATTCGTGACGAAGAGCTCAGCGGACTTACGGCACAGAATCGCATGAGCAGTGCAATTGCTGAAGCGGTCGCACAGACCCAACGTTGGATGGAAGAAGCTCCTGGACGCCGCACCACGTACGCCCGCGCATCGAAAGTATGGCAAACACTTGTATCGCGTGGCGAGCTCTACAATCTCGCGACCATCATCTGTGCAAACCAGAATGAACAGGCTGGCGAAGTGCGGCAACGGCTCCGGCAGTGGCGTAACCGTACGTATGTGGTTGAGCAGATCCGGACGATTGACCGTGCGCTCAGCAAGAGTGGTGCGACACTGATTGATGGTGAACCTCGTGAGCAGCTCATCCGTGATGTAGGTGAGGCATGCACCATCTTCGAGAAGTGGTGTGATCAGGTTGAACGCAATCAGCAACTCACTGGGCGCGATGACGCTTGGTTGCTTAGTCAGATCATGCGCCTGCGTAGCAGCATTGAGGAACTGCTACCCGACGTGGAGCACACCCTGACCAGGCGTCAGACTGAGTCCGTCTCACCCAGCTACCGCGCGGCCACTCGCTACCTCCATCGTCGCCTGGGCGATCTCGGTACGATGCTCGGGCTGAAGTTGCTGCAAACACCGCCGGTCGACCCACTGGTCCAGCGATGGAACAGCCTTGAAGCGAGCACGGCAGTAGTAGGACAGATGGGCTATGGGTTGCAGCAACTCCTGGGCAGGCGTCTCTGGGCTCTCCCCGGGGTTGAGATCGACCAGGATGGCCAGGCAACAGAGGAGGGATTGCGACAGCTACCTGAACACGTTCGGGTGAATACCCTCAACGCACCGGACACGGAGGAGATCATCGCGGCGTGGCGAACCTTTGGTGACTTCCGCTGGGTTGAGATGCTCCTAGCCTTTGTCGAAGATGCGGCCCGCAACGCTGAGATCCATCGAGAGACCCAGGATGCGCTCACGAGCGCGGTGGCGAACCTCAAGCGCCGGATCGACGATGTCCGTCGTCCGCTTGAGATGGCGGTATTTGCCGGTGATCTCAACGACGACACCCGTTCGCGGCTCGAGGGAATGATCGAGCGGATCGACCCCCTCCAGACGCGCAATTTTGCTCAGGCGCGCCGGATCTTGGGGCAGGTTGAGGCGGAGATCGCGCACGAACATGAACTCCGCATCAACGAGCTCGGCATGCGCTGGAATCAGCGACGCCTAGAACTAGCGGCACGACTGAGTGATTCGAATGATGTAGCACGGATCACGCAGGAGGTAGAGACCGCACTTGAGCGGCGCAACACCTGGGAGATCAACGAAGTATTGGCACGGGTCGACCGCATCATCCAGGGCAGTGTCGACCACCATCTGCTATCGGCTGGTGAGGAGTTGAGTGGTGAAGCACTAAAACTCACCCAGCACCACTTCCTTCAGCAGCAGGGGGCGATCGAGGAAGCTCTGAAGACAAACTTCCCATCGATCATCGCTGCGATCCGTCAGCGCGAAACGGTAGCTGGAATCGCGTTCACCCACCGGCATGATCACACGTCCAAAGTTCTTGAGACCTGGTACCAACTCCAGCAGCATGGGGCTCAGCTTTCGAGTAGTGGTGGCTTCAACTCCATGCTGAAGGAGATTCTCGAGTTTCTCGGTTTCGAGAAGGTAGCGATCAAACTGGACGATAACCAGCAGATCCTACGACGTGAGCTACGCACACCACACGTCACCATGGAGCTCCCGACCGGTCGCGGTCGCCCACTCCCCCAGATTGGTGGCTCCCCTGCCCGTCAGTACGACGTGCTGGTGCTCTGGAACCGCAACGAGAGTCTGCGTACACAGCTTCAGCGGGTGAAGCTCCTTGGCTCTCAACTCCTCATCCTGATCTACCTTGGCCCGCTCACGAGTACGCAGCGCCGTGACATTGCGCGTCTCAGTCGGGAGCGGCCAATCGTCGTGCTTGATGAGGTCATTCTCCTCATGCTTGCAGCTGAGCAGGAGCGCGATACCCGTTTCCGCATCTGGCTCCAGTGCGGTCTCCCCTATACGACCGTCAATCCGTACGTTCCCAACGCTGCTGGGAATGTCCCCGCAGAGATCTTCTACGGTCGCTACGAGGAAGTACGGGATCTGGTCGAGCCCAACGGCAGTTGCTTGGTCTATGGCGGTCGACAACTGGGTAAATCGGCCCTCCTCACTGCAGTACGGCGACAGTTTCATCACCCGGAGCGCCAACACTACGCCTGGATCGAGAACATCGATCTTGTTGGTGACCATGAGGTGAACCAACCGGCAACGATGCTCTGGGAGAAGATCCGCACCATCTTCCGTGACCACCTGGGCATTATCCGTCCGTTCCGCCCCGAGAGACCAGAGGAGATTGCCCGTGAGGTGAGCCGCTACATGCAGCGCAATGCAGAAGCCCGCGTGCTCCTACTGTTCGACGAAGCTGATGATTTTCTGGATGACGATGCCGAAGGGCGTTTCCAGACGGTGGTGGCACTCCGGCAACTCATGCAAGAGACCAACCGACGCTTCAAAGTCGTATTCACCGGCCTCCACGACGTACAACGCTTCGCAGCCATTCCCAATCAGCCACTAGCCCACTTCGGAAAGCCCATCTGTATTGGCCCGCTACCACCAGCACCAGCTCATGATCTGATCACACAGCCTATCGAGGCCCTCGGATATCGCTTCGAACATGAGTCGCTCGTGCTACGTATCCTTTCCTACACCAACTACCATGCCGGGCTCATCCAGATCTTCTGCTACGAGTTGCTCAAACAGTTGCAGCGCGGCTCACAAGCTAGTGGCCCCCCCTTCCTCATCTCGCAACGGGACGTAGATAACGTCTACCTAGCCGTTCGTAGTAGCATTCGCAGCCGATTTGAGCTCACGCTCAACCTTGATGCACGCTATCGGGCCATTGCCCTTGCCCTGATCGTCGACCAGTTTAACGCCGCCGATGGTTTCGCTCAAGCCTACCAGCCAAGCACCATCCTCAGCCATACGCAAGCCTGGTGGCCTGCGGGCTTCAAAGATACCACTACGGATGCTGTGCAGGGCCTCCTTGATGAGATGTGTGGTCTTGGCATCCTCATTCGTACGATCGATGGTGGGTACCGCCTGCGCAGTCCCAACCTCGTACGGCTCCTCGGGAGTACAACCGAGATCGGCAATGCACTCGATCAACTCAGTAGGAGCCAGCCAGCTAACCGCGCAGAGCGGGATACGTTCCACATGCCCATTGGAAGCAGTGGTACGAACCACTTTAGTCCACTCACCTACGCACAGGAGCGAACCCTCCACCAGGCTACCACACCGATACGGATCATCTTCGGTTCCGAGTTGAACTGCCTCAGCTTGCTGCCGACAGCGCTGGAGCAGTTCGCCCCGGGTGATCCATCATCACGCCAAACCCGCGTACTCCGTGTCTCTACGACGGCTACACAGCGAATAGCATTTTTGAAATGGATCCAGTCCGAGATTGAGCGGAACAGCCAGTACGAGAGCCTCATCTTCTCGTGCCAACCCATGAGTAGCGAAGCCTCAGAGCTTGCTGCCCTGGTCCGCGATGCCCTATCACTCAACACGAACAAACGCCCACAGCGACCGCTTGTCAAGGTAGTGTTCCTCTTCGGTACTGCCCAGACGGCCGCATGGATGCGCACTGCTCCGGAGGAGCGCCACGACCTGGAGCGGCAACTCACCCTACTCCCACTCCATCGCTGGACGATGGCTGCATTACAGAAACGTTTACAACTGCGGGAGTTGAACAGTGCTGAAGCACACCTCCAGGAGATCTTCCAGACGACAGGAAACTGGCAACTTCTCCTCGATGCCTACTTCGACCGTGTTGCGCAAATGGGCGACATGCGTCTGGCAGCCGAACAGCTTACTGCTGAAGTGAGGGCTGCCAGTGGCCAGTTGAGCATACGGTCTCATCTGAACACTGAGCTCGCGTCCGCCCCCGACTTGAAAACCGTACTCAAATCTATCAGTGAGAACGCAACCGGTTGCGTGGGGATGCTCGATCTGCTCGAATACCTATCCGTTGAAGCCATGGAGGAGGAGCGAGGGGAAGCAGCAGTGATGGCACTCGAACGGCTCGGGTTGCTTAGCCGTCGGGAGGAGGAGGTCGTGCTTGCCCCTCTGGTCAACCTGCTGCTCGGGGGGCGTGATGATTAGCAGTAGTGATATCCAACGCCTCCCCAGCGTGATCCGCTTTGTCGAACAGATCATCAGCAAGCTCTCCGGCCTAGGGAGCGCAACGCTCAACGCGCAGCGCCGCAATGCGATCGTTCTGCTCCCTGACGGGATCGATCCACTCGATATGAGCGATCTCATACGCTACGAATTGGATCGCAGGCGAATGCAAACTGATCTCATGAGCCTGCCCGACTACCCGCGGACAGCGCCTATCGTCAGCTTGAGTAGCCACTTTCAGCTACAGACCGTGCCTGCATCCTGCCAGGAGCTGGTTAACTCAGTTGGTGACCAGCTTCCAGAGGTGCTCGTTATCGAAGGGATAGAGCAGATCGACGAAGAACAGGCCTGCGCCTGGACAAGGCTTATCGAGCAGTGGTGTCGGCTGGCACACCAGCGGGCAAACAAGGGAGAAGTGCTCAGTTCACTCTGTGTCGTTGCGCCGGGACGATCTATCACGCACCAATTGGCCCATGCAGGCCACCTGTTCCTTGACATTCACTACTGGTGGCGTATGCCAGCCCCAGCAGAGACCCAACTGCTCTGGCGCGAGCAGGCGATGGAGAGCACCGACCCGAACCTTTCGCGTTGGCGCACCCATATCCTCCCCATGATAGCTGCCAGTGATAGTGCGCTGCTTGCCGAACTGAGCAACTGCAGTGGTCGTACAGAGGAGATTATCACAACCCTCGATCAATTTGCGCAGGCACGCAACTGGACAGCAGCACGGCTACAAGCGGCAGGTGGCGAGCAACTAGTTTCTGGCTTGCGACAACCATGCGTGGACATCCAACCAGGAACCGTTGAGGAGCGGCTCTGGAGTATGGGTGCCCTCGTGTGGACGCCAGAGTATGCTGGCGAACTTCACCCGGCAGCGCTACGACCGTTGAACCGCCAGCATGAGCTTGAGCACCGCTTGTGGCGTACGCAGGTGGGGCTACTCCTGCCGATCATTGATCAAGTGCGCCGTCAGGTGTGTGATGTGTTGAACCGTGGCGGTGATCCTGATTGGGCCTGGCGTTATGCCATACCTCTTGATGAACAGGAGGCGATCCTTGTTCGTGACAATCCCATGCTGTGTGGTCTCGGACACCTCACGCGCCTGATTCATCCAAAGGGATCGCTAGGGCGCTACAGTCAGTGGCATGCTCTTGCCGTACAAGCACGCGATCTCCGCAACCGCCTTGCCCACTATCAACTGGTCACCCTGGAAGAATACCTGGGTCTGATGCACACGATTAGTCACATGTCGTGCTCGGGATAAATACTCACCCTCATTACCAAAAGGGTTTGTCATGCTCCCGTATAGCCAGTGGTAGGCCGCCACGAGATCTCTTCCTCTCCCGGTATTGGAGTGCTGCGAATTAGCTTGTCCTCTAGTACCGATGCTCAAGGTTAGCTCACCAGGATGATCACCTCTCGCTACGCGCAAAGATCAAGCTCTCGTTTCCATTCTGGTCGAAGAGCGTGAGCTGGGAGTCGGTCACCTGGTAAGAGGCGGCCTGACCGAGGAGGGTCAGGTAGGCAGACTCCGCACGCATCGCCGGCTCGGGGCCACCCATCAGAGTCGCGGCCAGTGGCCCTGCCGAGAAGGCCTCCCCCGGTCCTACGCGGTACGCTCCCCCATAGCTATTAACCCCGCTGCTACCTGAGACCTGGCCATCGGCGAAGGATGCGCTGATCGTGAACTGGGTGGGGTCGAGAGCACTCACGCTCCACGCCGTCAACTTCCACGCGGTGCCTGCGAGCGGATCGCCTGAGGGTAGGCATCCGGTGAGCGTTGCGAGTATGGTCATGACCAGGACGAGGGTGCGCAGCATCAGCGCAAGCCGGTTCATGTGGGTGCCTCCGGAGTAGAGCTATTGCCCGCCACGACTGGTAGTGATACCAAGCGTATGATACCAGACTGGTGTGATGGCACCGTACCCTCGATCCGGTCTCACGGCGATGTTTCTCGGCGTACACGCACTTTGCGCAGAGCAAGTAGCTTACCCCAACGGTGAACAGGTACCAGACTAGCCCCTACTCGCCCCAGGTGGGTAGTTGGAGCCTGATGCCGAGCCAGACCCCAACGAGCATTGTCGCGGCAAAGACCCAGCCCGAAACGGCGAAGGAGGCGATACCCGAGAGCAGCGTCCCCACAGTGCAGCCAAGAGCGATCAGGGCACCCCAGCCCTGCATCACCCCACCCGTCAGGGCGGTGAGCGAGCCACGCCAGGTCGGGCGCTCGGGCTGAAAGCGCCCCGCTGCCAGGGCAGCGGCCAGCGAACCAAGCACGAGTCCGCCGATGAGCAGGCCATTGTCAGTGATCGTCGTCACGACGGCGGTGGCACAACCTGCCAGCGTATCGAGGCCGTTCAGGCGCTCGGGCGCTAGGCCGGTGCCGTCAAGGGCGGTGCGTGCCAGGCTGCCGAGTTGCGAGGTGACGCCAAGGGGTTCGATGCGCAGGTAGGCGATTACGCCGATCGCCCCGACCACGGCCCCGGTGGCCAGGGGGTGCCAGCGCTGTCTCAGCAGCGCGTCACGGAGAGTGGCAGGAGTTAGGCGCAGCGCAGGGCGGGCGGGCAACTCGGGCACACCGCGCAGCAGGAGCAGCGCCAACCCGCCGATCAGCGCCAGCTGTGCGAGTGTGGCGCCGCCGTAGCCTAGCCAAGCCGGTAGCCACAGCACCGGTGCATCGGCGATAGTCAGACTGTAGAGCGGATTCCAGCTGAGCAGCCCGAGGCCAAGCCCAACCGTGGCGCCGAGCAGGGCGAATGGAGCACGGGTTGAGCCCTCGCCCAAGCGGTAGAGGTGCCCGCTCACACAGGCGCCCGACAGCGCCATACCGAGCCCAAAGACGAAGCCACCAAGAGCCAGAGCCCAGCTCACCGGGCCGATATGGGCCTGGGCCGGCAGCCGCCCGCTGAACGGGTTGGGGAGGAACACCCCGAGCACCAGCGCATAGCCCACCGTGCTGACGGCGAGGGCCATCAGGATGGCGTAGAGCGGGCCGCTGTTGCGCCGCTCGATCCCATCGCGCAGGATGCAGAAGTAGCAGAAGCGCCCCCGCTCGAAGACGATGCCGAGGGTCGCTCCAAGCAGCAGCGTAAGGGCGGACGGAGCGCCGCGACCAGCAGTGCCATGCAGGGCATAGGCACCGGCGGCGAGTGCAACGAGCAGCACCGCGGCCACGCCCGTGGCGAGCACACCCCTGTGTTCAGAGAGGAGCGCAGCCCGGGCGATCGGGCTGCGCTTGAGGTGAGAGTTGGCCATTGCTTACCGCTCACCCCAGACCGTACCGCTGGGGTTGGCGATCGGCACGCCGACCGTGTTGCCCCACTCGGTCCACGAGCCGTCGTAGAGCGCTACGTCATAGCCGAGGATCTGGCTCAGTACGAACCAGGTGTGACTGGCTCGCTCGCCGATGCGGCAGTAGGTGATCACCGGCGTGCTCCCGTCGATTCCCTTCTCGGCGTATAGTGCTCGTAGTTCGTCTACCGACTTGAACGTCCCGTCCTCATTGAGCGCCTGTTTCCAGGGGATATTCACCGCACCCGGGATGTGGCCGGCCCGAATGGCCAGTTCCGGGAAGCCCTCGGGGGCGAAAATCTTGCCCGAGAACTCGTCGGGCGACCTGATGTCGATCAGGTCCTTGGTCTGCTGGCCCTCGACTACCTGGAGCACATCGGGCAGCTTCACGCGCAGGTTGCCGCGCTGGGCCACCGTGAACGTACCAGCGGCAGGTGTGGGTGGCACGATCGCCAACTCGCGGCTTTCGGCCTCCCACTTGGCTCGGCTACCGTCGAGCAGGCGCACATCATTGGCACCGTACTGCAGGAAGACCCATGCGCCCCAGGCGGCGAACCAGTTGTTGTTGTCGCCGTAGAGTACTACGGTGCTATCGTTGCTGATGCCGGCGGCGCGGACCAACTCCTGGAAGCGTTCCGGGCTGACGATGTCACGGCTCACGGTGTCGACAAAGTCGGTGTGCCAGACGAAGTTGACCGCGCCCGGGATGTGGCCCTTCTCGTAGAGGCCCGGTACCACACTGACCTCGACGATGCGCACGTTCGGGTTGTTCAGGTTCTCGGCCAGCCACTCGGTGCTAACCACGGCCTTGTCGAAGCCACGAGCTCCCAGGGTAGGGCCGCTGGCGGCGGGCTGCTGCTGCGCGGCGGGTTGTTGTGCGGCGGGTTGTTGCGCGGCGGGTTGCTGCGCGGCCGAGCAGCCGGCGAGCACGAGGGCTGCGGTGATGATCAGGACGGCGAGTGCGCCGAGCCGGTGCGGTGAGACCATGCTCTTCATCATTTTCTCCTTATACGGAAGCCAGGGACGTCTGGATAGAACACCCCTCATACGTACCATTTGCCTAGGCATGGCTCAATCTAGCCCGACCGTTCAGCGGGAGGCGTGGCGGGCGCAGCCTTCCACACCCAGCCCTGGTGCCGCCAGCGTGTCACGTCGGCGCAGCCGAAGCGGGAGGCGTGGAGGGCTGCGCCCGCCACAAACAGACCCAACCCAGCCCTGGTGCTGCCAGCGTCTCACGTCGGCGCAGCCGAAGCGGGAGGCGTGGAGGGCTGCGCCCTCCACAAACAGCCCCAACCCAGCAGCCCTGGTGCCGCCAGCGTGTCACATCGGCGTAGCCGAAGCGGAACTATACCTAAGCGAACGATGCCTATTTTAACTAAATTGATCTAATTTGTCAACTATTATAAATCGACGCCGAACTGGTTCACCCTGCTCCCTGGCGCGATCAAGGCTAGGTGAGGTCTTTTTGTGGAATGGCGAAGCCAGCCACACCGTTCCGGGGGCTAGTCACACTGATCTGCGCCAGGCCGTACCCCAGCCTGGGATCACCAAGCGCCTGCTCGGTTCCCTTGAGTACGCTTAGACGCCCCCATCTTCTGCGGTAGAGTCTGGTTCAGCGTCCGGTAACTGTCCGGCAGCCCGCCATTCCAGTACCCCGAGGCAGCCTACGAAGATGGCTTCCCCGACCAGTTGGCCCACCCCGAACAGGCTGGCCCGGCCGGTCCAGAGTGTGGCGAGGAGGGCGCACACGACTGCCCAGATGATGTTCGCTGCCGCTACTACCCGGAGGAGCGGCACCCTATCGCCCCGGCTAAACCGTGCAAGGGTGAAGGAGACACAGGCGTAGGCAAGGTTCGCGATCCCGATCAGCAGCACCAACCCGCCGGGTAGCTGGTATAGATCGGTTAACCAGCCATGGAGGGCCAGCACTAGTGCTCCTGCCACGGCTCCGGCCACCCAATCCACCTGGATGAGTTGTCCTGCACGCATGCTACTCCTATGGGAGGTGAGGGCGTAGCCCGCCACCAGCCGAGTTATGATTTGCGCCTAAACTACCGCTAGATCTCGCAGGTACAGCCGGTGCGCAAGGTAAACCGGGTTGGGGACTGGTGAACGGTAGTATCGGAGGCGGTATGGTGCTGGATGTGGCCGGTGCGTGGGTCAAAGACGAGGACATCCAGGACGCCCTGGTCGAGGTAGAAGGGTGCACCGCTTGGGCCAACATCCTTCTCCTCGTAGCCGACTGAGATAATCTCGATGACTGCCTGGGGCAGTAGCTCAAGGGCCTGGTCGGTCAGGGGCGGTGCAATACAGAAGATTGCAATGTCTGGCCGCTTGTATGAGACGCCGAACTTGATCAGCACATCACTGTAGTGATAGCAGCCACAGCTGCTTCCCGCAGTAGCTTTGATGGTAGCGCGAATGGTGTCCACTGTATGCTGGTGGCGCAGCGCGGGCGAAGCCTCCCAGCGCAACTCACCGCGCACGTACTCGAGCCGCACAGGTGCGCCCAACGCCTCGGTCTGGAGGATGAGATCCTCGATTGGAACACTCATAGTATCTCCTTCAAGCTCTGGCACTCCCGCCCCTCTGCTCGATCACCTCCTGGATATCGGCTATCTGCACATCGTAGCTGCCCTGCAAGCGCGCAACTTCTTGCATACATGGCACAGGGGCCTGTGCTCGTCTCCATCCCGCTCCATGCATCCATACTCAGTCATCTGGTATCCTCTCCAAAACTGCTGGATCAGGCCGCCGACGGCACGGCGACACCCGCCCGTTGGGCTACGCGCTCGGCTAAGGTGGGTGTGGTTGCAGGCGTGATGATGCGGTCGCGGAGGTAGTGAAAGAACCCCACGCCACGTTGGGCGGCGGTGGCGGCCAGGGTTTGGAAGGTGTCCCAGGCCCGTGACCCATTCCGCGATTGCGGGCCGAAACGGACATCGCGTTTGCGCACCCGGCGTCGCGCCGCCAGTTCCATCGCATTATGGTGGAGAGGAGTGTCGGGATGCTGCAGCACCGCCAACAGCTGAGCCCGTTTGTCGGCCGTTTTGATGATCCGGTCATCCCATGCTGCGTACGTCGTTCCCTCTTCCACCAACGCGTCGAAGGCCTCCTCCAACCGGAGCCGTTCCGCCGCCGTCGGTGCCCGTTGAGAGGCCAGCAGGTCGCGGTAGAACGTCCAGGAGCGCGTCCCAAACGCGGCCAGTTCCGCCTGATGGTGTGGCACGCGCAAACATCCAGACATCAGCATCTTTCGCCTGGTCAAGCCCGTGAAAGACGACATGGCTGCGTCCGTTCCCGTTCGGCCGCAAAGCTTAAGCAAGCGTGAATATCATCCACCGTCAGATCGGGGAAATCCTCCAGAATCTCCGCTACCGTCATGCCTGCCGCCAAGTACGACAGAATATCATAGACGGTGTATCGGAGCCCACGGATGATTGGTTTGCCGCTCCGGATGTGCGGATCGATCGTGATAATAGTCTGATACGCTTTCTCCATGATCACTCCTGTGACGTACCTCCATCGGTTGGGTTCTTTGTGGATGGCGGTGCCCTTCGCCCCCCCGTAAGCTGGTCAAGCTTGTTTGAAACAGGCCTTACTGCGGTGATTCTACCACGTTTGGCCCACAGGCAATAAGGTCCCACCGAACACCGCATTGACTGGCCCGTGTGCAACTAGATTTTCCACAGGATGGCCAAGATAACCGTGACGAGGCAGGCCGTCCCAATGAGGAACACAATCTGTGCCGTTCGCAGAAGGATTGCCTTCCGTCCCTGTAGACGGAGGTACAGTTGCCGCATTTCTGTCAGATTATCCTTCTGATGCACCTTGCGGTGCGGTATAGCCACCAACATGGCCGCTAGGAGCGATCCGAAAAACGTGCAAACACTGATGGTACCTGCCCATTGAATGATCGGCTCCTGCAGGTACGCCGGCTGGTCACTCAGTGCTAGCACGGCAAAGGTCGAGTCGCCTTGAAGCCTACCTCCAACGCCTACTCCGCAAACAGCTCTGCTAAGAGGGAGGCTTCCGGCTCCCTCCCCCGTTGGGGGAGGGGTGGGGTGGGGGCACGAGGGGTTCAGGGGTTGAGGAGGGAAGCTTCCGGCTCCCTCCCCCAACGGGCATTCCTTGATACGGATCTGACGAACTGATACAATTAGGGTGAACGATGGCTTTCCCTACCAGGAGGGCGCACGTGTCCACCCAAACAAGTAGCTACGAAACGATTTTAGCGCTCGTACGCGCATGGCCTGCCGCGCAACGCTTTTTGCTAGTGCACGATCTATTAGCGACGCTTGCGCCAACCGAACGCGCCCCCCATCCGACGTTGCCGCATGCCCGCGGCTTACTGGCGACCGACCACGCCCCACCAACTGATGCACAGGTTGACGCACCAATTGATCGACAGACGACAGTTCCTCCGAGCCAGCCATGAGGAGTACATGATCGCCTATGCCACGGATCAGCGCCTTTTTCGGCATTGTGATCTGGATGTACTACAACGACCATCAGCCGCCCCATTTCCATGCCACCTATGGTGACCAGGAAGCGCTGATCATCATCGGGGCGGGCGATCTCTATGAAGGACAACTGTCGCGGCGGGCGCTGTGGCTCGTGCAAGAATGGGAAGAGCTCCATCGGGCCGAACTGCTTGCCAACTGGGAGTTGGCGCGCCAGGCGCAACCACTCGTGCCTATTGCCCCACTGACATAAGGAGGGACGGAGTGATGACCCAATTCATCCGCGTACAGGCGGCGGAACCGCTGGATGCGTTACGCATCCGGGTTCGGTTTACCAATGGCGAACAGCGTGAGATTGATCTCACGCCGTATATTGCCACGGGACCGATCTTCGAGCCAGTGCGCACGAACCCGGCCTTTTTTCGATCAGTCGTGGTGGATGGTGGGACGCTGACCTGGTCGAATGGCGCCGACATTGACCCAGATGTCCTGTACTATGGCGGAGCGCCACCGTGGGCTCAAGCTCCTCCTCACTCGGAAGAAACCCCCTCCGCACGATGACGCCGATGATTGGCTTGCCGCTCCGGATGTGCGGATCGATCGTGATCATAGTCTGATACGCTTTCTCCATGATCACTCCTGTGACGTACCCCCATCGGTTGGGTTCTTTGTGGATGGTGGTGCCCTTCACCCCTCCCATAAGATGGTCAAGCTCGTTTGAAACAGGCCTTACTGCGGTACGGATGTTGAAACGAATCTCGAGTCAGGATTTATTCTGGAACGATAGGAGGATGTTCGCCAACGCCAAGCAGCAGACGGCGTAGATTCACCACACCAGTGCGGTTGAGTCGCAGGGTAGCGATGGTCGCACGGCCAGTCGGAGTTAGGCCGACGAGAACCAACAGATCAGCACTCCAGACGAAGTGGTTGCTCCAGTGGTCGCGGCGCGGGTTGTATAACGGGGCGATCAACCCACTCACCGGGTCAACTGCCTCAGTGTGCTGGTACTTATGGTTGTTGCAGCCTTGGCAGGCCAGCGCGAGGTTTTCAAACACCGTCTGGCCACCCTTCGCACGTGGGAGCACATGCTCGACTGAAAGACGTTGGGTTGCATAGCTCGCGGGACTCAGGCAATACTCGCAGCGGTCGCGTGCCTGTTCGACCACCAGCGCCCGCAGCTCCGTGCGCGAGTGGAAAGTTTCAGCCATACGCTGGAGCCCTGATACTGAGCGAATCCATGAGTGCACTAACCGTCGTCTGCCTCAACTGAGCAAGCTTCTGTAACGCCTCCAACCGCTCGGCGGCATGCTGCTCGATCACATCGGTCATCGCGATGAGCTCGTCTAACTCCACTGGTGTGATCATCTCCGCCTGGCGCCGCGCCACAAGCGCATCAAAACGAGCCTGCTGAAGTGGAGCAAGGTGCGCTGCGTCGATGACCAGCAGGAGCGCGATCTCATCAGCGCCTAGCTGTCCACCCGTACGGCGGGTACGTAGTGCGACGACCTGCGCTACAAAGGTATCGAGCTCATTGGCTGGGAGCCGCTCAACTGCTCGCAGCAGCTGTTCTGTTGAGACCTCAATCGGGATTATGCTCATTGGCTTCTCCTCACAACCTCCCGTAAGCTGGTCAAGCTCGTTTGAAACAGGCCGTATTCCAGTGATTCTACCACGTTTAGCCCACAGGCAGGCTAGGGCAACCACGGGAGGATGCTGCCCCAACAGTCCGTTTCGTTGCACACGAGCTCGTTCTGTCGGCAGGTGTACGCCACCAGTAGGAGCGTGCATGGAGGGCGTTACGCCACACCTATCACGCGCCGGACGATCTGCTATACTGCGCTAGGTGAAGGACGGCTACGCTTCGCGAGGAGACGATCATGGCGATTGATGCGCGTACCCTCGAGCTCAAGCTCATCCGCCGTGCCGACGGCATCGAGCTCGATCTGCTCCCACTCCAGGGGTTGTGGACAGAAGAGCAGTACCTGGCGCTCACTAACCAGACGAATCACCTCATCGAGTTTTCCGACGGAGCAATCGAGGTGCTACCCATGCCAACCAGCAGGCATCAGGTAATGCTGCTCCTGCTCTACGAGCTGTTTCGGGCCATGATTCAACGTGCGGGGGGGAAAATCCTCGTCGCGCCACTCCGCTTACTGGTACGGCCAGGGAAGTTCCGCGAACCCGACATCTTGATGCTGCGTGATGCCAAAGACCCGCGGTATCAGGATGCGTTCTGGCTAGGGGCCGATCTTGTCGTTGAAATTGTGAGTCCCGATCGGCCGGAGCGCGATACCGAAGAAAAGCCACGGGACTACGCTGAGGCGGGTATCCCCGAGTACTGGATCGTCAACCCGCTCACAGAAACTATTACCGTCCTGAGCCTCGTGGGGGATGCCTATACCGAGTATGGCGTCTTTCAGCGCGGTGATAGGGCAAGCTCCAAACTCCTTGCAGGTTTGAGCGTAGCCGTGGATGAGCTATTCGACGCCAGGTAGCGGGGTAAAACGTCGCCTCCACGCCCAGGAGCTGTATGAGCAGGGATAACCACGCCGGTGCAGATTGGCGCGCTGCCGCCACAGCGCAACTGGTTGCACGCCTCACGGCCCAGGCCGACCCAGCCACCCAGGCGCACTGGACGAGCTACCTCAAGGGGCGGGCGCGCTTCCGCGGCGTGCCCATGGCGGCCATCCGTCAGAGCGTACGGGCGCTCTGGCGCGACCACGCACTCGCCGCGTACGCCACGGATGACCTGGTCGAGCTCGCCATGGGCTGGTTCGCCGCCGAGACGAGCGAGGACAAGTTGGCCGGCATCCTCCTCCTCGCCGAACAGCTCGCGCCACGCCTCGAGCAGCGCCATGCCGACGCACTCGCCGCACCGCTCGCCCGGGGGGAGCTCGCCGACTGGAACGTGGTGGACTGGCATGCGACGAAGGCGGTACACGCCTTCCTCACCGTTCGCCCCGCCGACCTTGAGCAGCGTGCGCTGCTCGTTGCCCACTGGGCCGACAGCGAACAGCTCTGGCAGCGACGAGCGGCCGTCGTCTCCTTTGCAAAACTGGCCCCACGCCCACCCTTCGACGGCTTCGTCCAACTCGTCCTCGACGCGTGCGCCCGCAACCTCGTGAGCAACGACCGCTTTGCGCACACTGGGCCGGGCTGGGTGCTACGCGAGCTCTCCATTGCCGCACCCGACGACGTAGCAGCGTTCATCGCAGCGCATCCGGAGCTCAGCGCTGAAGGGCGGCGCATGGCCTCGGCGCGCCTCCGTGGCGGCACCTACCGCCGCCGCTAACTTGGTGCGGTCAAGTACTATCGCAACTACAGACGACGCCGTTGGTGAACGTGCGTATTTGCGCGTCCACACTCATGGTATGATGGATCAGGCACAGTCTGGGACTGCTCCTTGGCGTGGGCCCATAGCCTCGGCCCCACCAGACGACCAGGCCAGCGCAGCCAACACGGAACCATGCCTGCGAAAAGGAGCTCCTATGGGTGATTGCATATTCTGTGGCCAACCTGCCGGATTCCTGCGCCGCAAGCATAAGGAGTGTGAAGAGCAAGAGCAGCAGCGGCAGCGCATGCGTGAAGCGGGTAGAGCGCAGATTACCGCCGAAGCACTTGGTGCGATCAGCGGTACGAAGGATTTCGTTGAGCTAGAGTCGAGCATCAACGGAATCGCAACCGCAGCGTCGATTCCTGAATCTGAAAAGATTGATACACTGGTTCAGGCTTGGGAATCGGCAGTTGAGCGCTCGCTCGACGATAGCCTCCTCGACCGTAGCGAAGAGCAGCGCCTCGTCGACTTTTCCCAACAGTTCGCCCTCGCACAGATTGATCTAGACAAACGTGGTGCCTTCACGAAAGTGAGGAAAGCTGCCCTTTTACGCGATATCCTGCATGGCGTTCTGCCCCCTCCTGTCCCGCTGCCAGACAACCTGGCCATCAATCTGCAGAAAAGCGAGCAACTGGTCTGGTCGTTTACCGATGTCGAGTATCTAGAAGACCGGACGCGCCGTCAATACGTCGGTGGTTCACAAGGGGTGAGTGTGCGCATCATGAAAGGCGTCTACTATAGGGTCGGCGCTTTCAAAGGGCACCCCGTAGAGTACACCGAGCGCACCCGTGTGGACAGTGGCTGGGTTCTGGTCACCAACAAACATATCTACTTCAGTGGCGCAGCTAAGAGTCTCCGCATTCCGTACACCAAGATTATCACCTTCATCCCATTTGAGAACGGTTTCGGGATTATGCGTGACGCGGCGACGGCAAAACCACAGATCTTTGTCATCGAGGATGGCTGGTTTGCCTACAACCTCGTCACGAACCTAGCCCGCCTCTGAGTGCTCTGCAGTGCACAATGACCAGAGTCCGTCACCATCGCTTCTGGAGCGCTACGCCCTGCCCAGCTGTCTCCGGTTCTATTGGCATCTCGTCGCATGGGCTTGGCCCACGCAGCGCACGGGCGTACCAGAGAAGTGCGCCAATGAGCGGACCAAACTGCTGCTCGAAGCGCTGCCGATCGCGGCGCCGATCGTAGATCTGGCTGGCCATACGCTGCAGCTGTGACGCCGTGGGCTCCCCATCGAGCGGTCGTGTGTGCACCACCTCGAAGCGCACGGCATCGAGCCCAAAGGTTGCAGCCACATCGACGAGGTGCGGAATCGCCTCGTAGGGTGGTTCTAGTCTGAGCCGTGCATGGGCAAAAATCCCGTAGCGGTGCGCCGAGGTTACGGCCTGGCGCAGCCGCAGTTGCAACCTCCCGAACGCATCGAAGAGGCTAGCACTATCGAGCTGAAAGCAGAGGTTCTCGCAGCCTGCCCGCGCCATCTGGCGCAGCAACTCAGCATCGAGCGCTTCGGCCTGCACACTCGCCTCCCAGCCAATACCGAGCTGGGCATCAACGAGTTGGGCGAGAAACTCGTCGAGCCACGGACGGTCGATGGTAAGCGCTGGCTCGGGGATACGGTAGTGGCGTAGGCCAAACTCGTGTGAGATCCTGCGCAACTCGGCCACAATCGCTGCCGGTTGGCGGAGCACAAAACGGCCGTCGTGCTCGATCGCACCAACGATCAGGGTCGTCTGGAGGGCCCCGCCCACGGCGCGCAGATTGTACCGCTCGAGAGGCAGGAGGTGGCGTGCCGGCAGTGGCAGCCGATCCAGACTCAGCTGGGTCGTCAATGCAGTGCCATTCCGCTGCTGGTCGAGCCACTGCAACACCCCGCTGCAGAGGTGGAGCGTATCCTGACCGCTCCGCTGCATCGCGACCGACAAGACCCCGGAGACCGTATCGCGAGGGAGGGCGCTCAACGCCGACACCAGGAGATCGGGCTGCTCCCCTGCGACGATCACCAGACCCGGACGAAAGGAGCGTAACGGCTGTAACAGCTGCTCAAGGTTGAGCTGCGGCTCTAGTCCGAGATCGTAGATCCGTACGATATGGTGGCGCTGTTCAAGGAGGGTGGCAAGGTAGGCCAGACTAAGCGGTGGATCGATCAACCGCTCCGTTGCGGGCAGGGCAATCAGTGCCGTCTTCATCTACAGGTTCCTTCGGGATCAGGGGCAGGGCAAAACTGAAGCGACTACCCTGCCCCACCGTGCTCGTAACCCAGATGCGCCCATGGTGCCCTTCGACAATCTGTCGGCAGATAGCTAACCCCAGGCCGAGATGCGTGCTTGGCTGCGCGGCCTGAGGTTCAAGTTGGTAGAAGTGGTTGAAGATACGCTCCTGCTGATCCGGTGGGATGCCAACTCCGGTATCCGTCACATGCACCAGCACTTCATCCGCTACGACTTCAGCGCTGATGGTAATCGCGCCCCCAGCTGGGGTCGCCTTCAGCGCATTCTCGACCAGATTGGTGATCACCTGATCGATACGCTGATCATCGATAGACAGCTCAGGGAGCTGTAGCGGCAGTTCGGTCGTCACCGCCACGTCGAACTGCTCGGCTTGGGGCTGAAAGCGGGCAGTGAGCGATCGCACGAGCTCGGCCAGATCGGCCCAGCGAGGATGGAGGCGCAGCTGCCCAGACTCGAGGCGGTTGAACTCCAGGAGCTCGGTGATGCGACCTTTGAGGGCATCGGCCTGTTCAGCAGCCAGGCCCAGGAACTCCTCCTGGGTGGCGTTGAGGTACCCGACCTTCCCCTGGAGCACCAGCTTCAGAAAGCCATTGAGGGTGGTCAATGGGCTGCGCAGCTCATGAGAGACCATGGAGATGAACTCGACCTGCTGCTGTGCGTGCCGTTTCTGCGCCGTCGTATCGTGGAGGGTGAAGGCAATCAGGCTCTGCCGCTCCGAGACGATCCGCACCCGCGAGGCGTAGATCAAGTAGTGGCGCTGCTGCTGCTCCTCGCCGACCTGCAACTCCCGGCGGATCATCGTCTGATGCTGCGTACAGAGCTCCTGGCTCAACTGGTTGAGCAAGGGGCGCAAGCGACCGCCATGCTCACGGCTGTGGCGCAGGGCCTGGTAGGCCAGGGGGTTGGCCAAGATCAGGGCACCCTGCTCATTCATGACTAGCAGTCCATCACCCATCTCACGCAGCACCGCCTCGAGCAGCCGCCCCTGGCGGAGCAGCGAGTTGTGGAGTTCGGCGTTGTGAATGGCAACACTGGCCTGAATGCTGAAGAGGGTCAGGTAGCGCGCCTCCGTAGCGCTAAAGAGATCGCGCTGGAGCCCCACGACACTGAGGGCCCCCAGCATGGTCCCGCTCGGCGCGGTCAGGGGCACACTCAGCGCGGAGCGTACCCCGACCTGCTGGAGGGGCTGCCAGGTCTGATCATCGTAGGTATCGCTGATGATCAGCGGGGTACGCTTCAGCCCCACCTGGCGGGCGAGATGTTCGGCCCACTCCGTCTGCGCGGTGAGTGGCTGGGTATCGCCGAGCGTATAGTGGCTCAACTGCTCACCATGGGCGAGCGTCAGGGCCGCAGCCCCCACCCGTGATACGCCAAGCATCTGCAGCAAGCTATCGAGGAGCTGGATCAGCACCAGATCCAGGCTCTGTGTGCCGGTAATGGCGCGCAGGCTCTCCTCCAGGGCCTGCTGACGTCGAATGCGCAGCCGCAAATCCTGATCGACACTCTCAAGCTCATGGATGTGGGCGAGATAGTCGCTGCGCGCCCGTGCGAAGCTCATACTCATCTGCTTAAGCTTGTAGAGGCGCTGCTCGGCGATGAAGAACAGCAGACCGACACAGCAGATCGTGCCGCCAACTAGACCCCAGAAGACCAGCGCAGAGCCTGGGATGAAGCTCGACCTTCCACTGAGTAGATAGAGGAGGAGCAGATTCAGGGGGCCGAGGAGGGCCGGTACCAACAACATCCAGAGGGTGATATGGCGGTAGAGGAGGGCCTTGAGGAGCAGGATGAGGTACAGGGGGAAGATTGCGAGGGTGAGTGGACCGGCGTAGAGGAGCAGGTAGATGGTGAAGAGGAGATCGCTCAGCACGGAGATGATCAGCAGCATGTTGGCGATCTTCTGCCCAGGTTGGTGCAAGCTGTGCCGGATCACCCGCAGCAGACCTAGGTTGACGGTGGCGTAGATCGCGATCCCGAAGGTCACCACGGTGCCCAACGGAAGCTGTGCGAACCACCAGCCCAGGGCCAGCACCATGAGCAGGAGCAGGATGCGCAGGCGCGGCTGATCCCCGGCTGGATCAGCCTGAATGGGCAGCGTATCGGTTGCAGCCATCGGCAGCCTCTTCTACGCGAGCCGCGGCTGCAAGGTGGGAGGGCGATGCGGGGTTGAGCCGCTGCACACGGTTCACCATGAGGCCACACCTCATAGCTCAAACTTGTAGCCCAGGTTGCGCACAGTGATCACGTAGCGTGGATGCTCAGGATCGCGCTCGATCTTCGTGCGCAACCGCCTGATGTAGACCGCCACCAGGTTGCTCTCACCCTCGTAGTCGTAGCCCCAGACTTTGTTGAGGATCTGGCTCACATTCAGGATGCGCCCAGCATTCTTCATCAGGTAGTAGATCAGACGAAACTCGAGCGGGGTGAGCTCTACTGAGCGCCCATCGGCGAAGAAGACCTTATGTTCAACCGGATCGAGGGTGAAATCACCCTGATTGAGACGGGTAGAGGGGTTGAGTAGGTCACTGTTGCGGCGGCGCAGCACCGCCTCCACCCGCGCCAGGAGCTCCGACGGCTCGTAGGGCTTCACGAGGTAGTCGTCCCCGCCGAGCTGCAGCCCCATGACCCGATCCTGGAGCTGGGATCGCCCAGAGAGGAAGATGATCGGAATGTCAGAGCTGCGCCGGATCTGGCGACAGATATCAAAACCATTCGCCTTCGGCATCATCACATCCAGGAGGATCAAATCGGGGTTGTGCAGATCCACCGACTGCAGAATGCTCTGCACATCGTAGGCCTTGCAGACACGGTACCCCGCCTCCTCAAGGACAAATGAGGTGAGCTTCACGCTCGGAATATCATCATCAGCAACCAAAATATGCATGGTTCAGCTCCTGAGGTGTACGAGAGGGGTAGAGAACCCCCCCAACCCTAGCAGCGCCGGGCACGGCCGTCGACGCAGCCGACACAGGAACACCCCCTAAAGTTTCTACCCTCTCTTTTGAACGCCAGAGATGACAGGAAAGTTACGCCCGACGGTACGAGATAGTCATCGATGCAGCCCCCAGGATCAGCAGACCAACCAACCCCCAGAGCAGGATCTCATAACCGCCCAGAGCACTCACCACTACGCCCGCACCCACTGGTGCTACCGTGCGTGCACCGGTGAGCACGAGATTCTGGGCCCCGTTGATCGCACCGTAGTGCGCTGGGCCATACTGCTCGGCAAGGAGGGCTGCGCGCATGATCGTAAGGATCCCCGAACTGGCCCCAAAGAGCGCGATGTAGATGAGTGCCCCGATCGGCGAGGTGCCCGCAACGGCAAGCACCGCCAGCCCAGTACCCTGGACGAGAATCAAGCCAAGGGTCAACTTCAGCCGCGAGACCCGCTCGGCGATAGGCGCACTCGCCAGCCGTCCCACCAGCGACATCAAACCGAAGAGCCCGGCAATCGTAGCGGCAAAGCTCGTAGTATGGCCATGGGTGCTCAGGTAGGGGATAAGGGAGATCGTCATCGTAACCCCAGCAAACGTACTGGCGGCAAAAGCAGCGCTGATCAACCAGAAGCGTGGCTCACGCAGTGCGCTGGCTGTAGTCAGGCTACGCTCACGGGGCTGCGCATGCGTAGCCCTCTCGCCCTGGAGGGGCGGCTCGCCATCGGGGAGCAGCCCCACATCCTGGGGGCGCCGCCGCAACAGCAGAGCGTGGATGGGAATGGTCACTAGGGCGAGGATCGTAGCCAGACCTACGAGGGCTCCCCGCCAGCCCAGTTGGCTGATCAACCAAGCACTCAGGGGGATGAAGATGAAGCTGGCAAAAGCGCCGAAGAAGGTGAGCAGAGCCAGTGCCCGCGGACGCAGCCGGTAGAACCAGACTGCCACGATGGCGAAGGCTGGTTCGTAGAGGAGTGCCGCAGAGACGAGGCCAATCCCCGCCATGATCAGGTAGAAGGTCGAGAGCTGCTGCACCTGCGACCAGGCTACTACCAGCAGCGTCGCCAGGATCGAGCCGAGCGTCATCAGGAGCCGGGGACCATGACGGTCGAGCCAGCGTCCCACGGGTACGGCGGCCAACCCTGCGCAGAGGAGCATCAGCGAGTAGGCACCGGTCAGTTCAATGCTGCTCCAGCCTAACGCCGACTGCATCGGGGCAACGAAGGCGCTGAAGGCGTAGTAGAGGATGCCCCAGGAGACGACCTGGGCAATGGAGACGGCAACCAGCATACTCCAGCCGTAGTAGAGCGGCCGGCGTACCCAGTTCCAACGTTTTGAATGTTCACCCATCAACCTGATACCTCCACAAAAACTCAATCTACTGATGGGAGGCTTGGAGGGCTCCGCCCTGCCGCCCCCCTCCCAACCTGCCCTATGCTGCCCCCGGGGAGGCGTGGAGGGCTCCGCCCGCCAGCCAGTCACGGCGGCGCAGCCAAAATGGTACAATAGATTTACCTATCCCTTGGGAGCCGGGCGTCTCATGCTAATCGCCTGCGTAACGGTTGGGGGCAGTGTGCTGTGCCCGCCGCCGCCAACCCTTACCATCGAAAACCTAACACCCCTCTATGCGCCTTCTACACCTGATCGCTCTCTGCACACTCCTGGGGAGTCTCCTCCTCCCAACTCCGCTCAGAGCCCAGACGGAGCAGCCGGAGTTTGTCGGCCTGCCGGGAACGCACCAGACCGAGTTGGGTTGCAGTGGTGACTGGCAACCCGACTGTCCCCAGACGGCGCTCAGCTTCGACGAGGAAGATCAGCTCTGGCAGGGCAGCTTCCTAATTACGAGTGGTAACGACCAGGATCAGAAGGGCCCACGCTACAAAGTCGCCCTCAACGGAACGTGGGCCGAAAACTATGGTGCCTACGCCCAGGCTGGAGGCGCAGATATCCCGCTCCTGGTCAGCCAGCCGACCGAGGTGAAGTTCTACTACGATCACCGCACTAACTGGATCACCGACAACTTCAACCAGCCCATGGTCACCGCTATCGGCGACTTTCAGCTGGCCCTGGGATGCTCACGTGCCGCTGATCCTGGCTGCCTCCGTTCGTGGATGCAAGATCCCGATGGTGACGGTCTCTACGAGTTCGTGACCAGCGACCTTCCCCCTGGCACCTACGAGGTACGTGCCGCCCTCAACGAAGGGCTCGATCAAACCTTTGGTGGGCCTGACGGCTCGGTCATCACCTTCACCGTTGCTCCAGCCAACGCCGAAATCTACATGAGCTTCGACATGCGATCGAACCAACTCAACGTCAACACTAGTGGTCGCCCACGGGGCAGTCTAACCAGTGCACGGGCCCACTGGGTTCGCCAAGAGAGCTTCCTCTGGAACGTCATCGGCTCACCGCGCTACGCCTACCTGCTGCACGCCAGCCCAACCGGCGATCTGCAACTCAACCCGGACGGCATCAGCGGCGGTGAGAGCTTCCCCCTCAGCTGGGTCAAGGCGGGGGCAGGAGAGGATGTCTTCAAGCAGTTCCCCCACCTAGCGGGCTACACCACCCTCCAACTCGCCGCCACCGACCGCAGCCGCATTACCGAACTTCTGCGTGGGCAACTGGCACTCTCGGCCTACGATGAGCAGGGGAAACTCGTCGACGCCACCCGCATCCAGATCCCAGGCGTACTCGACGACCTCTATCGCTACGACGGCCCTCTCGGAGTGGAGTTTAGCGCGGGTAGCCCCACCCTGCGCATCTGGGCCCCGACGGCGCGCTCGGTGACCCTCGAGCTCTTTGCCGACTCGCGCAGTAGGGTTGCCGAACGGCTCCCACTCAGCTTGGATGCCACCACTGGTGTCTGGTCGATCAGCGGCAACGCCGACTGGAAGGGCAAGTTCTACCTCTACGAGGTCGAGGTCTATGTCCCTGCCACCGGCCAGATTGAGCGAAACCTCGTCACCGATCCCTACGCCATCAGCCTCTCCACCAACAGCCTGCGCAGTCAGATCGTCGATCTCGACGATCCCGCGCTGCAGCCCGCCGGCTGGGCCGATCTCGCGAAGCCGCCCCTGGAGGCGCCCGAAGATAGCGTTATCTACGAACTGCACATCCGCGACTTCAGCGCCAACGATCCGAGTCTGCCCGCCGAGCGGCGCGGAACCTACCTGGCCTTCACCGAGGGCGATTCGCACGGCATGCGCCATCTACGCGCCCTGGCCGAGGCCGGCCTGACCCATCTGCACCTCCTGCCAACCTTCGATATCGCCAGCATCAACGAGGATCGCGCCACCTGGCAGACGGTCGACCCGGCCGTGCTGGCGGCGCTCCCCGGCGACTCGGAGCAGCAGGCGACCCTCCTCCAGCCCCTCCGTGACGCCGATGGCTTCAATTGGGGCTACGACCCGTTCCACTACAATGTACCGGAGGGTAGCTACGCGAGCGATCCTGATGGAGCAACGCGCATCCTGGAGTTTCGCCAGATGGTGCAGGCCCTCAACCAGAGCGGCCTGCGCGTAGTCCTCGATGTGGTCTATAACCACACCAACGCCAGCGGTCAGAGTAACCGCTCGGTGCTCGACAGGGTAGTGCCCGGCTACTACCATCGTCTCGATGCTGATGGTCAGGTGGAGCGCAGCACCTGCTGCGAGAATACCGCCACCGAACAGCGCATGATGGAGAAGCTGATGATCGACTCCCTGCTGCTCTGGGCGAAAGCCTACAAGATCGACGGCTTCCGCTTCGATCTAATGGGCCACCACATGCTCGACAACATGCTCCGCGTGCGCCAATCCCTCGAGCAGTTGCGCGTCGAGCAGGATGGCGTGGATGGGCGGGCAATCTTACTCTACGGTGAGGGCTGGGACTTCGGCGAGGTGGCCCAGAACGCACGGGGACGCAACGCCAGCCAACTCAACCTGGCTGGCTCCGGGATTGCGAGCTTCAACGACCGCCTCCGTGATGGCGCCCGCGGTGGTGGCCCCTTCGACCCGACTCAGGAGCAGGGCTTTCTGACCGGCCTGGCCATCGAGCCCAACGCCTACCAGAGCGCGTCTGAGCCCCCGAACGAGCAACTCCGCCGCCTGCTCGACTACAGCGACTGGATTCGTATCGGCATGGCGGGTGGGCTGAAGGAGTACCCTCTAACGAACGCCCGCGGGCAGACGCTACCCGGTGAGCGCATCGACTACCGGGGCGCCCCCGCTGGCTATACCCTCGACCCGGGCGAACAGATTGTCTATGTCTCGGCCCATGACAACGAGACCATCTTCGATGCCATTCAGTGGAAGGCAGCAGCAAGCGCAACGATCAGCGATCGGGTTAGAATGAACAACCTCGGGGTGAGCCTGGTGCTGCTCAGTCAGGGTATTCCCTTCTTCCACGCCGGCGACGATCTCCTCCGTTCGAAGTCGCTCGATGGCAACTCCTACAACTCAGGCGACTGGTACAACCGGCTCGATTTCACCTACCAGCAGAACAATTGGGCCATTGGACTGCCAGACTACCGCACCGATCAGTGGGAGAGCATGCGCGGGCTCCTGGCTAATCCGCAACTCGTGGCGGGGCCAGCCGACCTCGAGGCTGCGCGTCGCCACTTCCTGGAACTGCTGCAGCTACGCCGCTCCTCACCCCTCTTCCGTCTACGCACCGCTGCCGATGTGCAGGCGCGCCTGCACTTCTTCAACACCGGCCCAGAGCAGCTACCCGGCCTGATCGGGCTCCAGATCGCTGATGACGTTGGTGACGATCTCGACCCGAACTACGACCGTCTAGTCGTGCTGATCAACACCAACCCTGGCCCAATGCGCTACGATGCCGCCGATCTGCGTAGTCTCCCGCTCCAACTCCACCCCATTCTGGCCCAGTCGGCCGATCC
>CAIWUD010000356.1 GCA_903915775.1 uncultured Chloroflexota bacterium
CACATGGTGGTGCACCATACCGCCGATGCGAACAGTCTGCGCAGTGGTGAAGTCTGGGCGGATCGCGTGCGTGCGATCTGGTCGTTTCACACGCTTACCCGTGGCTGGGGGGATATTGGCTACAACTACTTGATCGATCCGAACGGGGTGATCTATGAGGGGCGCGCCGGTGGCGATGATGCGGTCGGTTTCCATGATGCCGCCAACTATGGCTCTATGGGGGTGGCCCTGATTGGCACCTACAGCAGTGTTGCCCCCCAGACGGCTGCGCTTAATAGCTTGGTTGACCTCTTCGCCTGGAAAGCTGAGCAGAAGGATATTGATCCGCTCGGGCGTTCGTTCTACTACGGCTGTTCGCGAAGTAGCTCCTGCAAATCCCTCAATCCTGGGGCAGTGGTTGTGCATATTGCAGGACACCGTGATGTGAGGAGCACGACCTGTCCGGGGGATCAGGCGGCGAACCTTTTGCCTGAACTGCGTCAGCGAGTGCTGGATCGCCTCGGGAGCCTGACCCCCCCCCTGAGGCTGCGATCGAGCTGAGTGGGGTGCGCTACGAGCGCCTGAGCCTGGCTTCTGGCGATCTGCTCAAGGTAGTGTTTACGATCAAAAACAGTGGAACAGTGGCGATTGAAGGGCAGACACCCGAGGCTGTGGCCCTCGGTAGCCACACGCCGGGTCTCGAACTTGAGCAGAGCCACACCTATGATGAACAGGAGTGCTTCCTCGGTAGTCCAACGGAGAGCTATCCAACCTTCCCGAAGGTGCGTGGCCGCTTTCGGGTGATGCTGGGGCCGGTAGACTCCGCACGGCAGCCGCCATGTGCCGGTGATACGGGCGGCTACCCGTGGCGTTGGGGTATCGGTGGCCGTCTCGAACCTGGTGCGACGCGCGAGATTGTTGGGTATGTGCGCCTGCGCACCCCTGGTGAGCTTACCCTGAAAGCCGGCGCCATCTATGAGTACATGAGCTACCAGGCCCGTGATGTTGCTCCGACCATAATCACGGTGGGGGTGGAGCGTCATGTGCCGCTGCTGACCACCCACGATCCTGCGCTCAATCCGCAGGCGCATGTCTACCAACTAGGCCCCACAACGGTAGATCTGCTCGAACGTACGGCAGATCCCACGGCAGTGGTGCGTGGTGCGTACCTCGGGAGCTTCACCTGGTCTGGTGACGAGCAGAACTGGGCTCTGGGTGGCCCGCTACCTGGGCTGAGCGACTACTTCATGGTGGAGCAGGTCCGGGTCTTTGAGGCGCCGATCACAGGAACCTACACCTTTCAGCTGAACAGTGACGATGGGGCATGGCTCTGGATCAACGACCAGTTGCTCATCAGCAACCCTGGGCGTCACGATGCCATCCCAGTTACGGCAACGGTTGAGCTTGCGGCAGGACGCCACCAACTCAGTGTGAAGATGTTCGAGTTGACTGGTGCTGCGATTGCCGGTTATCGTGTGCGTCTCCCCGGTTCCGACAGCTTCACACTGTTGCAGGATGGTCTAGTCGATACGAACGGCGATCGTCTCGGCGCGCGAGTTCATAGCCTGAATGGGCTCACGATTGCGGCAACTGACTTTGGGGGGAGTGGGGTTGATCAGCTGCGCGTGATGCTGAATGGAGCAGCCTGGCAGACGATCACCGCTACGGTTACTACGCTCAGTGGCTTCCAACCTGGGCTCAATACGCTCAGTTACGTTGCGGTTGACCGGGCGGGTAATCTGTCGGAGCAGCGCCAAATCATGGTGAACGTCGATGCCAATCTCGCGGTGCGCCAGGTCTACCTGCCGGTGGTAGGTAGTCCGTAGGGGTGGTTGCTGCCCGTACGGGGGCGCCACGAGGGCGAGACGCCCTCGCTCCAGGAGAGGTGGTCATGGTTGCTGCCCGTACGGGGGCGCCACGAGGGCGAGACGCCCTCGCTCCAGGAGAGGTGGTCATGGTTGCTGGCTCTTCTTGGGGTAAGCTCATGGCAGGGCAACCACGGGGGGTTGCCCGTACGGGGGCACCACGAGGGCGAGACGCCCTCGCTCCAGGAGAGGTGGTCATGGTTGCTGCCCGTACGGGGGCGCCACGAGGGCGAGACGCCCTCGCTCCAGGAGAGGTGGTCATGGTTGCTGGCTCTTCTTGGGGTAA
>CAIWUD010000357.1 GCA_903915775.1 uncultured Chloroflexota bacterium
CGAGCGTATGCTCACCGTGAGCGCGACCTGTCAGCAGCACGAGCGGCCCCTCTTCCCCTACCTGATTGCGGCCGTTACCGCGTATTGGGCGAATCAGCCTGCCCCCAAACTGCTCCCTTCCGGGGGGGCCTGAACGGATACAGCGTTTGGCTTTCACACTGCCTTTACTCGGCTCCGGGCAGACGAGATTGAGCGTGATGTGGCGCATCACTCCCAATGTTCTGCGGCGCATGACCCGTCCGCATGCAGCTGGCATAGACGACGTCGAGGAGCCAATGGACGCAGTTTTCGATCCCCCAATGACCCTGCACCAGCGCATCCGCCTCGTGTGGCGCACGAATCTGATCCAGCAGGTAGTACCGCTGTTCGGTCGTTGTCCGCCCATCAGCGGTGCGCTGGGCTTCGACCAAGGCGACACTCGCCAGATCACGCCGTGGGTCGTCCACAGTTGCGAAATAGGACGACAGTGCAAGTTCGCGAACTGGGGGCATGCGACACCTCCACGCACGATGCGGATACGGATACGGATGACTGCATCATGCCGCATGCTGTTCCCCAGCGCAATGTAAGATGCAATCGCGCTGAACAGCTACGAAAAAACATTGATTTTGTATGATATATGATGTAGTATGACAATGCTAGCAGACCTGGGCATTGCACCAAACAGGATAGTTCAGCGTAGATCACGCTGTTCGGAGCAAGGAGTCGCGACAAGATGAAGAAGCTTCGGATCATCCCTCTCGTGGTACTGACGGTAGCCCTCCTGGCCGGCTGGAGCGCCCCCAGCAAGGCCTTTGCCTTGCCTCGCTACGGTGGCTGGGCCACGCAGGGGGCAATCACGGCCCCTTCCTATGGGGGCGGCTCGGCGATCAATCAGGCCTTGCCCCGCTATGGCGGCTGGTGACGGCTTCCAGGGCGAAAGCTCCTGGGCTTTACGGGCTATTTCCGTAACAGGGCGCGGAGGATGGGCTGTTTGCAGCCCATCCTCCGCGCTCCTCTGCGTGCTCTACGGTACATCATGATCAGGTACTCGCACCATCCGTATGGACAGGAGCGCAAAGCCTACGCTATAATGGCAGCGATGGAGACTATAGCCTTTGAGCAGATTGTCGTTGAAGTGCTCGAGAGCCTACCGGCGCCATTTGGCGACTACCTCGCCAACGTCGAGGTGCTCGTAGCCCGTCGCCCTTCGCGGCTCCAGCGGAAAGCGCTTGGGGTCAAACCCTGGCAGACGGTCTACGGCATGTATGACGGGGTGCCCCTCACCGACCGCACCAACGACATGCTCCTCACCCCCGACACGATCGTCATCTTTCAGGAGCCGCTCGAGCGCGATTTTGGCACTGCTGCCGCCCTGCGTGAGCAGGTACGCCGGACGGTGTTGCACGAGATCGCTCACCTCTTCGGGATGAGCGACGAACGGTTGCACGAGCTAGGCGCCTACTAGAACGAGGTGGGGGTATGCGCCGGTTTTCCTTAGCTACCGCCATCCTGGGTCTGATCTACCTGGCCGCACTGAGCGTTGCGGGAATCTTCCTGCTACAGACCTTCGAATTGGCGCAGACTCTACCGGTGATCCAGGCACGGGCCCTGGCTACGCGCACACCAACGATCGCCCCCACAAGCGCACCACTCATCATCCCACCCAGCCCGGTACCACCTACGCCGCTCCCAACGGCTGAGCCTCCGGCGACCACTCCGGTGAGCTACCACCCGAAAAGTGGACGCCTGATCACGGTCTGGCTACCACCAACCTTCCAGGGTGGGGCTCGCGAATCCTTCTTCGCCAACGCCGATATTATTGATGATATCAGCCCCTTCTGGTACTCGACCGATGCCAGCGGGCGGATCTATGGTACACGGAACGCCGAGTTAGTACGCATCGCCCACGAGCACAACGTCCGCATCATTCCGTCACTCCACAATGTGACGGACAATCCAAATGTCGTAGCTACCGTCCTGCGTAACCCAGCAGTGCGGGCGCGCCATATCGAGGCGATCGTGGATGAGGTGCTAACCCACAACTACGACGGCATTGATATTGATTATGAGGGCCTGGATGCCACGCTCCGTGCGAGTTACTCGGCGTTCATTCGTGAGCTCGGAGCGCGACTGCGCCAACATGACAAATTGCTGACAGTTGCCGTTCATGCCAAAGCGAGCGACTACGGCGGCCTGGGCGGGTTCCAGGATTGGGCCGAGATCGGAAAACATGTCGATCAGCTGCGGATCATGACCTATGATTACCATTGGCGGGGGAGTGGCCCCGGCCCGGTTGCCCCCAGCTACTGGATTGAGGCAGTGACCACCTACGCACGCAGCGTGGTCGATCCGGGGAAGGTACTCCTCGGTGTCCACTTCTACGGCTACGACTGGCCCCCTTCCGGTCAGGCCACCGCCCGCCCCTGGCGACTCATCGAGGAGATTATCAACCGGGAGCAGGCCACGGTCAATTTTATGGAGCGTAACAGCTCGGGGCCGGTACAAGAGAGCTACTTCACCTACCGCTCAGATCAGGGGAGGCGCGAGGTCTGGTTTATGACCGAGACGGGTCTGGCCTCGAAGATTGAGACGGTGCAGGAGCGTGATCTGGCTGGGATCGCGATCTGGCAACTCGGCTATGAGCAGCCCGACTATTGGCGTGTGGTGCGTGAGCGCATGGTGAACGATCCGACTCTGGTGCAGCGAGCGCTCAATGCGTTTCTACCCGATCATTAGGGGAGGTGGGGAGGGCGGCCCCCCGCTGGGGGGAGGGGCGAGCCCTTCCCGGCCTACGGGAGGCGTGGAGGGCGTAGCCTTCTCCGCCCCCCACCCAGCCTCCCCCCGCTGGGGGGAGGGGCGAGCTCGGCCTATGGGAGGCGTGGAGGGCGTAGCTAGCCTGTTCCCCCGGGGGGAGGGGCGAGCTCGGCCTACGGGAGGCGTGGAGGGCGTAGCTAGCCTGTTCCCCCGGGGGGAGGAGCGAGCCCTTCCCGGCCTACGGGAGGCGTGGAGGGCGAAGCTAGCCTGTTCCCCCGGGGGGGAGGAGCGAGCCCTTCCCGGCCTACGGGAGGCGTGGAGGGCGAAGCCCTCCGCAAAAAAACCTAACTGAGCCTTGGTGTCGCCAGACGGCCAAGCGGGCGCAGCCAACATGGAACCATATGAGTGAATCGGCGATCAAAGCGAACCAACATGAAGCCCACCGGCTCTACCAGCGCGGGGTGGCTGCGGCGCGGGCTGGTCAGCGGCGCGTAGCTGCTGGTCTGCTTGGCCGCTCGGTGCGCTTGAATCCCGACAGTGAGGATGCGTGGCTCTGGTTGAGTGGTGTGGTAGACGACCCTACGCAGCAGGAATTCTGTCTCCGTACGGTACTAAAAATCAACCCGGAGAATCATCGTGCCCAGCGTGGCTTGCACCAACTGGAGAGTCGTGGCCTTACGGCTACGTCTGGAGCGGTGCCACCCGAGCCCCCCTTGCCTCTACCCAAACTGGCTTCCCGTGAGGGTTTGGAGCGCCGCGACTCGTGGTGGGTGACCTTTCGGCGCCACCGCCAGGAGATGGGCCATGCGCGCCTGCTGATCTGGACCTTCCCGATCATGCTCGTCTGCGTGGCGCTGCTCCTCCACGAGAGCTTTGCCTTCGCGGTGGCCCGTAGTATTGCGGCGCAGGCACCACCAGCAACGTCGATCACCCAGTTGGCGACCCGTTTGCCGACCCCACGTCCGACCCTCGTCCCCACCCTGGAGGCTGAACCACTCGCGGTGACCGAGGGCCTCAGTGCGGCTTACCTGAGCGCCCTTGAGCCGATCCGGGTGGGGCTGCGTACGGCTACGGCGGACTACCTTGCGGCGACTACTCAGATCAGTGGTGGGTCGATGGGGGCGGTGGCTGCCAATCAGCGCCTGCGCGCTGCGGTTACCGAAGCCTTGGTAGCTCTTCGCGCACTGCAGCCCCCCTTGCTCTTACAACAGGCCCACGCCGACTATCTCCGTGGGCTCGAGTTGCAGCGTAACGGGTTGGATGCGATACTAGACTTCTACAGTAGCTATGAAGTGGCGAAGGCTAACCAGGCAGCCCTCTCGTTCCAGGAGGCAAGAGCCTACATTACCCGCGCTCAACGTGGCCTAGAGGATCAGGCGCGCCATCTGGCGGCATTGGGTGCCGTTGCGTCGCAGACGGCGCGTTGAGGGGCGAAACTCTCCATACCTCTCGTGAGAATAAACAGGTAGCCGAATACGCCTGCTTTTGATGAAGAGAGAGCCATGACCATCCAAGAACTTCCCTTCTACGATCGTGTGGATCATGCCCTCCACGATGATCTGCTCAAGACGGCCCTCAACCGTGCGACAACGCGCTTCATCGGCAATCGCACGAATGCTATCGGCGCGCTGAGTGATGAAGCGGCGCTACGGGATCAGGCCCGTGCCCTACGCGCCCATGCCCTGGCACACCTCGATGAGCTACTGGTTCGGCTGGCCGATGGTGTTGAGGCTCGCGGGGGGAAGGTCTGCTGGGCTGTTGATGGTGCTGCCGCATGCCGCTACATCGTTGATCTGGCGCGTGAGCGTGGGGTACAGCGTATCGTCAAGTCCAAATCGATGGCCTCCGAGGAGATCCATCTGAATAAGGCGCTAGAGGAGGCGGATCTCCAGGTGATTGAGACCGATCTCGGCGAGTACATTATCCAGTTGGCTGGTGAGATGCCCTCGCACCTGATTGCCCCGGCGATTCACAAGACGCGGGAGCAGGTTGGGGCGCTCTTCGAGGAGCATCTGGGAATGGCCCCCACCACCGAGGTGCCGCCCATGATCCGTACGGCGCGCCAGGCTCTGCGCCAGAGCTTCCTACGCGCCGATATGGGCATCAGTGGAGTCAACTTTGGGGTAGCCAATGAAGGTGCGGTAGTCGTGGTCGAGAATGAGGGAAACGCCAGGCTCTCGACGAGTGTACCGCGCATCCATGTGGCGATTATGGGGATTGAGCGGATCGTGGAGCGGCTGGAGGATCTGGGTGTACTGCTCCAGGTGCTTGCCCGCTCGGCAACTGGTCAGAAGTTGAGCGTCTACACCAGTGTGATCAGTGGCCCTGCTCGCCCCGGTGAGGCTGACGGCCCCGAGGAGTTTCACCTCGTGCTGCTGGATAATGGGCGCTCAAAGATTCTCGGCGGTCCCTACGCCGAGTCGCTCATGTGCATTCGCTGTGGTGCCTGCCTCAACGCCTGTCCGGTCTACCAGAGCATTGGTGGTCACGCCTATGGTGGGGTCTACTCAGGGCCAATTGGTGCCATCCTCACTCCGCTGCTCCAGCCGGATCTGCCGGACGTCCACATGTTGCCTCAGGCGAGTTCGCTCTGCGGGGCCTGCCAGGAGGTCTGCCCCGTGCGGATCGCCATCCCCGACATGCTCCTGCGGCTACGTGCTGATGCGGTGAAGGCCGGGAAATACCATCCGGTCGAAAAGGCAGCCGTCCAGGGCTATGCGACGATGATGCGCAACCCGACCCTCTACCGCGCGAGTGGGCGGATCGCACGGATCGGCTCGCGGCTCCTTGGGCGTAAAGGACGCATCAGACGGTTACCACCGCCGTTACACCTCTGGACGCGCCGACGTGACTTCCCAGCGCTACCCGAGAAGAGTTTTAGTGAGCTGTGGGAGGAGCGCGAAGCGGAGGCGAAGCGCAAACAATCCTAGTCCAACTAGGGGAAGTGTGGAGGGCCTCGCCCTCCACAAAAAACAGCGGTAGGGCACCCCACGGGGGGGGGTGCTCTGGCGGGGGGCACCGTGAGGGCGAGACGCCCTCACTCCAGGAGAAGTGCAAACAAGTACACCCATACTACAGTAGTCAAGGATTGTGGTATGATAGTAGGCATTGTGGGGCGTCTGTGTAGAGGGAGCATTGAGCACGATTCTGTTCATACCCTCAACCCACCCTTCAGTTCGGCGTACGCCTAGGTTCGGCATGTTTGAGGATCGCCCCTTTGCACGTGACCGTTCGTTACCGCTGCCTGCGGTGGGGGTGCGGGGGCCGAGGGCGCCCGCGGTGTAGTTTGTGGAGGGCGAAGCCATCCACACCTCCCGGAAGCGTGTCAAACTGGTTTGCAACATGCCTCGCTGAGTAAACCCGCCCTGTGGCGCTGGTGCTAACTCCGAACTAGGCCCCAAACACGGATTGCGTCCCATCCGTTGCCACGAGCATTGGCAACGATGGTATGCGTCATTCCACACGTAGGCACGCTTCAATTTCGGCTGCGCCGTGTAGCGGTGGGCTGTTTGTACGCTGTACCATCGCCGTGGCGTGGCTATGGGCAGTGTCGTGTCGTACGACCTTGTCAAAAGGGCATCATGACTGCCATTCTTCACGGCACCTGGCTGCTCCACGAGCGGCGCTTCTTTCTTTGGGGTGAGTATAGTGCGCCAACGATTCGGCGCGGGCGGCGGGCGCGGAGTATTCCGCACCCATTCCAACTCACCCTCGAGATGATGCGTGAGCGACTGACTGGCCTGAGTTTTAGCGCTGCAGAACTGCCCGAGCGCAACCAGATCATCTGGTTACCATCACTGGATCACGCCCCCCTCCCCCTGCACGAACTGCGCAACGCAGGGGTTGAGGTGGCAGAGGGTGAACCGGTGCTGGCACCATGGCGGGTGCGTGGTCTGATGCTCGATTCGGGTCAGGCCCTCGAATTGCTATTTACACTTGCGCAGCGGCACGATGCCGGTGCCGACCTACGAACCTGGCGTGTGGCTGCACTCCTGGTTGCCGAGCTCGTGGCCGGCCAGCAGCTGCTACCAGCCCTTGCGCGTGAGGGACCGCGGCTCCGAGCGGTCT
This sequence comes from uncultured Chloroflexota bacterium, assembly GCA_903915775.1. Classification (GTDB taxonomy): domain Bacteria; phylum Chloroflexota; class Chloroflexia; order Chloroflexales; family Chloroflexaceae; genus Viridilinea. The sequence continues at coordinate 6,805 of CAIWUD010000357.1, forward strand.
GGAAGCCACGACCGGTACCCGCCACGGCAACCCGTATTGCGAGCCTCAGTCGGGCGATGCCGGCCCTCTGCCGGGCAATTGCTGAGAGCCCGACGACGGCGCCTGCACCTCGCCCGCTCCTTGATGACTTCCTAGCCGTTGCCGCTGATGCCCTGGTGCGCGATCTGGCCGCTGCCGATCCGGCGATCGCCACCCGCCTTGCTACCTGGCGCCAGGCTCCGATCACCCCGGGTGGTGCCTGGATGGCCGCACTGGTTGGGAGCGACTCGCTGCTCCAACTCTTTGGCCGTACGGCCGAGGATCTCCACCTCGCCTGGCAGGAGTGGGTAGGCCCGGAGCAGATCGCTGGTGATGAGATCTTTCGCATCGCTTTCCGCCTCGATCCACCTGCCGATCCCGGTGCTGCGTGGGAGCTGAGCTACCTACTGCAAGTTGTTGATGATCCGACGCTACTCGTTCCGGCGGCCCAGATCTGGCGCGAACGGGGGCAACACTTTAGTTACCTCGATCGCCACTTCGCCCAGCCCCAGGAGCGCCTGCTGCGTGGGTTGGTCTTCGCTGCACGTCTCGTACCGGCGATTGAGCAGAGCTTGCGGAGTAAGGCGCCCGAACATGCCGAACTAACCCTCTCTCAGGCCTTTGTGTTCCTCAAAGATGCCGCTCCACTCCTCGAGCAGAGTGGTTTTGGGGTCATTCTGCCCTCATGGTGGGGCGACTCGGGGCGGCTGAAGGCACGTGCCTGCGCGAAAGAGGTGCGCTCACGCTCACGCACCAAGCGTGGTGCGCTGAGCTTTGAGGGAATGGTCGACTTTCGCTGGGAGCTGAGTCTGGGTAACCAGCCCATTACCCGTGAGGAGTTTGAGCAGCTGGTGGCGCTCAAGCAGCCCCTGGTACAGGTGCGGGGCGAGTGGATCGTTCTTGATCCACAGCAGGCGCGGCAAGCCCTAGCCCTCTTCGATCAGGGCGGTTCCATGAGCGTCGCTCAGGCGCTGCGCATGGGGCTAGGCGGAGTGACCGAACCACTCCCCGGCGGGCTCACCTTCGCTGGACTTGAGGCGGACGGTGCGCTAGGCGACATGTTACGCGACCTCTCCGGTGTGCATCAACTCCAGGAGTTGCCCCAGCCCGCTACCCTGCGTGGCCAACTCCGCCCCTACCAGCGCCGTGGCTTCTCATGGCTCAGCTTCATGCGCCACTACGGGCTGGGGGCA